>JAVJQK010000022.1 GCA_040218145.1 Sandaracinaceae bacterium
CGCCTCGCCGGCGGGACGCCGCGCCCAGCGCGCCAGTCGCTCCTCCGAAATGCTGAAGCATTTCGTCGTCGGCCCGCCGCGCTGGACGCGACGTCGCGCTCGCCGATCCATCACGCGCATCTTCGCCGCGCGCTGCTAGAAGCGCCGCAGGCGCGTCGTTTTCGGGTGAAGCGAAGGCGGCTTTGCCGCCGCAGCGAGGGGCTTTTGCGAAAAGCCCCTGACTAGAATTGCTAGGCTCGGAGCAAGCGCGAAGCGCTTGATTCGGGGCTAGCAGCGCGCGACGTCGCCCTCATTCCACGTCGTAGGGCGGGAACTTCGGGATGTCTTCCGGGATCGGCCACTGGTCGCCCCAGATCGACTGGCCGCCGTCGATGTAGAAGCTCTGCCCGGTGATGAAGTCGGCGTAGGTCGAGGCGAGGTAGACGATGAGGTGGCTGACCTCGTCGGCGTGCCCGAGGCGGTGCAGCGGGGTCATCTTCACCGCGTTCTCGAGCAGCTGAGGCGGGTACTGCTTGGTGCCGCTGGTCTTGATGACGCCCGGCGCGACCGCGTTGACGCGCACGCCGAACTGGGCCCACTCCACCGCGAGGCTCTTGGTGAGGTTGTCGACGCCCGCCCGCGCCGCGCCCGTGTGCGCCATGCCCGGGAAGCCGCGCGCGACCTGGGCGATGACGTTGACGATGCGCCCGCGCTGCTGCGGGATGAAGAGCGCGTTCGCCACCGCGTGGGTGAAGTTGAAGGTGCCGAGGAGGTTGTTCTTCACCACCGCGGCGAAGCCCTTCGGGCTGATGTGCTGCGCCGGCGAGGGGAACTGACCGCCCGCGTTGTTGACGAGGATCTCGACGCGGCCGAAGGCCTGCTTCACGCCCTCGACGTACTCCGCGATGGAGTCGGGATCGCGGATGTCCGCCGTGGCGTGATGCACGGTGATGCCGTCGGCTGCGAGGGACTCGGCCGCCTCCGCGAGGGGCTCGGGGCGCCGGCCGCAGATGGCCACCTTCGCCCCCAGCTTGCCGAGCTCCCGCGCCACGGCGAGGCCGATGCCCGTGCCGCCGCCGGTGATGATCGCCGCCTGCCCGTCGAAGAGCCCAGACCTGAAGAGCTGATCCGCCACGCTTCCTCCGGCTGGCCGTATAGCATGCGCCGGTGCCCGCACTTCCTCAGGGAGAGCCGCTGTCGCTCCGGCCGCTCGCCGCGGACACCTGGCGCACGCTGCGCGCCCACCCGTTGACGTCCACCGCCCTGGGCGCCGCCGCGCTGCTCTCCATGGCCTCGATGGTCTTCGGCATCGGCGTGCTGGTGACGCCGTGGTTCCTCTGCGAGATCTTCGCGCTCCAGCTCGCGGTGCTGGCCGGGATCACCCCGAGGCGAGACCGCGCCTGGTTCCGCGCGGGCTTCCTCGTGCTCTGCATGGTCGGCGTGGTGGTCGGGGCGACCTGGCTCGCGATGCTGATCATCGGCCCGGACGTCGCCACGGCGGACCGCGCGATCGGACCGCTGCCACGCCTGGAGGCGCTCCGTCGGGCCGGCCTCATCGCGCTGGTCACCTTGCTCGCCGTCGGCTTCATCGCGCCCTTCGTCTACGCGCCGCTCATCGTGATCGAGCGGGGCACGCGGATCGGCGCGGCGGTCCTCGAGAGCGCGTGGCTCGTGCGCCGAGGCGGGCTCGTCCGGCACTGGGGTCTGGCCTTCGTGGCGCACCTGCTGCCGATCGCGCCCGCGCTGATCGCGGCCGTCGTCGTCGCCCGGACGTTCGAGCGCGCCGCCACCCCCTACGGCGTCCTGATCGGGCTGCCGCTCGTGCCGCTGACCATCCCGCTCGGGCAGGGGTTGGTCACCGCGGCGTACGCCCAGCGCCGTCACGAGCTCGCCATCCCGCGCTGGACGCGGGCGGAGGGCAACCCGCCACGGCCGCTCGTGCTCGCGCTGATCGCGCTCGTGCTGGCGCCGATGCTCAGCGTCGCGCTGCTCTTCCTGGCCGCGACCCGCCCCGCGCCGCCCGTCGTCGGTCGACAGAGCGCGGGCGAGGTCATGCTCGACCGCAGGCTCGCGCCGGGCGAGCGGGCCACGCTGCACGTGCCGGACACGACGCTGGAGATCCGCACCGACGGTCGGACGGTCGGGGTCCGGGCGGGGGACGGGGGCGGCGCCGGGCACCTGCCCACCGCGTGGCGCGGCGACGTGGAGCGCATCCGCGTCCGGCGCGTCCGAGACGCCTACGCCGTGCAGCTGCGCGCGGACGACGGCTGGTGGTCGGTGGTGGTGGACGGCGCGGCCACGCGGACCGACGACACGGTCTCGCACCGGCTCGCGTCCCGACTCCCCGTCTTCGCCTGGCCCGCGATCGGCCTGGCTTTCCTGCTCAGCGCGACCTTGCTCGCGCGAGCGCTCGCGCCGCTGGGTGAGGTGCGCCGGATGTACGGCGCGCCCGCGACCGAGCGTCCTCCGCTCGAGCAGCTTCGCGCCGCGCGCCGTGACGCGCTCCGGGCCGCGTGGACCATCGTCGGCGTGCTGGCCGGCCCGGCGCTGCTCGCGGTGAGCGCGGGCGTTGTCGCGTTCACCCGATGAAACGCGCCGCGAGGTCCACGATGTCTTGCAGCTCGAACGGCTTCTCCAGCGTCGCCACCGCGCCGCAGCGCTCGCCGAGCTCTCGCCGAGCCAGCGAGGCGGTGACGAAGATCACCGGCGGCGTCGCGTCGCCGAGACGATCGCGCAGCCTGGCGCAGAACGCCTCGCCGTCCATGTGCGGCATCATCAGGTCCGCGAAGACGAGGCTCGGCGACTCACGCTCGGCCACCGCGAGCGCCTCGATGGGATCGATCGCGCCGAGCACGCGGTGTCCGTCGTGCTCGAGCACACGCGTGATCAGGCGAACCATCTCGACGTCGTCGTCGAGGACGAGAATTGGGCCACTGCTCCCCAACACCGCCAGAGCGTAGCGAGCCCTCGCCATCGCACAAGGCGAATGGTCGAGCCTCCTTCGCCTGGTGACGAGCGGACGCCCCGCGTATGCTCCGCGTCCGATGGCACCGACCGCCGAGGGCGAAGAATTGGACCGCGAAGAGAGCGTCGAGCTGCCCGGTGAGCTGCCCGGCCAGGGGACCCGCGAGGGCTCGAAGCTGCGCGAGGCGCACCGCGCCTTCGACGCGGGAGACTTTCGCATGGTGCGGCAGCGCTGCGACGAGCTGCGCGACGCCGAGGATCCCGAGGTGCGCGCGGCGGCGGAAGCGCTGCGGAGCCGCACCGAGGTCGACCCGGTGCAGGTCGTCGTCGTGCTGGCGTGCTTCGCGCTCGTGGGCGCCATCGCAACCGTCTGGATTCTCTGATGAAGCACGTGACCCCGTTGCTCTCGAGCCTGCTGATCTCCCTGTGCGCCGCGCTGATCGCGGGACCGTCCGCTGGCTGCGGCCCGGCCACGCCGCAAGCCGAAGAGCCCAGCGTCGACCGGCTCGCGCCCACCACGCTCTACCCGATGGAGCCGGGCACGCAGTGGGTCTACGACGTCGACACCGGCGGCGGAGAGCCGCCGACCCTCGGCATCTTCGAGGTCATCGAGGCGGTCGGCCACCAGCGGCAGATCGCCAACAACCGCGGCATGACGTCGGCGGGTCAGGTGCGCCACGGCGACCCGATCACCTACGAGATCACCCCCGACGGTATCCGCCACCCGAGCTCAGGCGGGTGGCTCCTGCGCGCGCCGCTGCGCGAGGGCGCCGAGTGGGACGGGATGGGCGGCCGCACCGCGCGCGTGACCGATCTCGACGCCTCCGTGGAGGTCTTCGCCGGCACCTTCGAGCACTGCGTGGAGATCACCGAGACGGGCGGCGAGGACGGCCGGCAGGTGCGCACCGTGTACTGCCCGCAGGTGGGCCCGGTGCTCATCGAGTCGTCGATGGACATGCGCCTGACGACCCGCCAGGTGGCCACCACCGCGCGCCTCCGCACGCACGCCCCAGGCGGCGAAGAATAAGTACGCGAAATCACAGCCTTTAATACGACTCCCCGGCGGTTGCTCCGAGGGGTCCGGAAAGCTATGCTCCGGCGACCTTCAGAGGCGCCTTCCGACCCCGAATTCTCGGGGTTTTCGCGCGATCAGAGACCATGGAATCCAACGAAGAGAACGCCGCCGTTCCGGCGCAGCCCGAGCCCCCGCAGCCCAAGACCTACGGCGAGGGATCCATCCAGGTGCTCGAGGGCCTCGAGGCGGTGCGCAAGCGCCCGGGCATGTACATCGGCGACGTGCACGACGGCACCGGCCTGCACCACCTCGTATGGGAGGCGGTCGACAACGCCGTCGACGAGCACCTCGCGGGCCACTGCGACACGATCACCGTGGTCATCCGCGCGGACGACTCGGTCACCGTCGAGGACAACGGCCGCGGCATCCCGGTGGGCATGCACTCCAAGGGCGTCAGCGCGGCCGAGGTCGTCATGACCGTCCTCCACGCGGGCGGCAAGTTCGACAACGACTCGTACAAGGTCTCCGCCGGTCTCCACGGCGTCGGCGTCTCCGCGGTCAACGCCGTCAGCGAGTGGCTGAAGATGGAGATCAAGCGCGATGGCAAGGTTCATTACCAGGCCTACGAGCGCGGCAAGCCGAAGGCGCCCATCGAGGCCATCGGGCAGACCGACCGCACCGGCACCAAGATCGACTTCAAGCCGGACCCGGGCATCTTCAGCAGCACCCAGTTCAGCTGGGACGTGCTGAACAACCGGCTGCGCGAGATCAGCTTCCTCAACGCCGGGCTCACGATCCACCTGCGCGACGAGCGCGGCGACGAGCCGCGTCAGCAGATCTACAAGTTCGAGGGCGGCATCCGCGAGTTCGTGCGGCTGCTGGCCAAGAACAAGACGCCGCTGCACGACGACGTCGTCTACATCTCCGACACCAAGGACGGCGTCGAGGTCGAGCTCGCGCTGATGTGGACCGACGCCTACAACGAGCAAGTCTTCTGCTACACGAACAACGTCCACAACAAGGACGGCGGCACGCACCTGACGGGCCTGCGCTCCGCGCTGACGAAGACGATCAACACCTACGGCACCTCGCAGAACCTCCTCAAGGAGCTCAAGGGCGCGAGCCTCGTGGGCGAGGACGTCCGCGAAGGCATCATCGCGATCATCAGCGTCAAGCACCCCGACCCGAGCTTCAGCTCGCAGACCAAGGACAAGCTGGTCTCGAGCGAGGTGAAGGGCATCACGGAGTCGGTCACGAACGAGCGGCTGACCCTCTACCTCGAGGAGAACCCGGCCACGGGGCGCAAGATCGTCGACAAGACGGTCATGGCGGCGCGTGCGCGAGACGCGGCCCGCAAGGCGCGCGAGATGGTGCAGCGCAAGGGCATGCTCGACGCGAGCAACCTGCCCGGCAAGCTCGCGGACTGCCAGAGCAAGGACCCGACGGAGTGCGAGCTGTACATCGTCGAGGGTGACTCCGCGGGCGGCACGGCCAAGCAGGCGCGCGACCGTCGGTTCCAGGCGATCCTCCCGCTGCGCGGCAAGATCCTCAACGTCGAGCGCGCCCGCATGGAGAAGATGCTGGGCAACCAGGAGGTCGGCACGCTGATCACCGCGCTCGGCGCGGGCATCGGCGACCAGCTCGACATGCTCAAGCTCCGCTATCACAAGATCATCGTGATGACGGACGCCGACGTCGACGGCAGCCACATCCGGACGCTCTTGCTCACGTTCTTCTACCGGCAGATCCCGGAGGCGCTGCGCAGCGGCTACCTCTACATCGCCCAGCCGCCGCTCTTCCGCGTGAAGAAGGGCAAGAAGAGCCAGTTCCTCAAGAACGAGGACGCCTTCAACCGCTACATCCTCGAGGCGGGCACCGACAGGCTCGCCATTCGCGCCGTGGGCGGGAGCGTCATCGTCACGGGCGATCCCCTCCGCCGGCTGCTCGACGATCTCTGGAAGTGGCGCAAGCTCCTCCGCGCGCTCGAGCGCCGAGCCCAGTCCGAGATCCTCGCCGCGCTGGTGCGCGGGACCGACCTCGACGCGAGCGGGCTCGCGGATCGCGCGCGGCTCGAGGAGGCGATGGTGCGGCTCGAGGAGGCGGTGGGCGAGATCGACCCCGACCTGCTCCCGCTCGCGCCGACGTTCGACCAGGACGCCGAGCACGGCCGCTGGTACGTCGAGATCGCGACCCGCGCGGGTGTGAGCACCAAGACGACGCGCATCGACTTCGACCTGCTGGACGGCGGCGAGTTCGCGCAGCTCAAGGCGATCCACGAGGGCGTCACGGCGCTCGGCGGCAACCGCTTCGAGGCCATCGAGGTCGACGACGCGGGCGAAGCGAAGGGCGAGCCGGAGCCGATCGGCGGGCCCGACGGCATCTGGGACCACGTGCAGAAGCGCGGTCGCAAGGGCCTGACCATCCAGCGCTACAAGGGCCTGGGCGAGATGAACGCCGACCAGCTCTGGGAGACCACGATGGACCCCGAGTCGCGCGTGCTGCTTCAGGTCCGCGTGGACGACGCGGTCGAGGCGGAGGAGATCTTCAGCGTGCTCATGGGCGACCAGGTCGAGCCGCGCCGCGAGTTCATCGAGACCCACGCGCTCGACGTCAAAGAGCTCGACATCTGAGGCCGTTCGGCCGCGAGCGGCTCAGCTCGCCTCAGGCGCGGAGCTCGACACGGCGCGGTCGGTCTCGACGACGCGATGGCGCGGTGGCGGACACTGGCGCAGCGGCGGCCACTACCGGGTGGCGGAGGCGGACGCTACGTGGCGGACGCGGCCACTACCGGGTGGTCCGTCGCCGCGTAGCAGACATGCCGGGTGATCTGCGTGTCGCGGCTTCTCTGCCGGTCGCGGCGCCCTGACAACGAGGATCTTCCAGTCTTGAGCGCGTCTCATCCGCACGAGACGGGCGCTCGCGAGGCTCGATCCGTGACGCCGAGGTGACTCGCCGGCCCCGCGGACGCAGGTGTGCGCGGCCCGAGTCGTCATCGAGCCGCGCGGAGACCTAGCTGTCGCTCGTTGGGTCGGGAGGCTCGTCGCTCGCGCGCGCGTCGCGCTGGACCGAGGGATCAGGGTCGCGAGGCCGCCCGACGGTGCGCAGGGTCACCAGCTTCTTCGGCACGTCCGGGCCCTCCGTCGAGACCCTCGGCGACTGGAACCGGTCCACCGTGCTCCCTTGCGTCGCCTCGAGCCGAACGGCCAGCGAGTCCTCCATCGCCTCCTCGTCGATCTCGCGCGCGTACCGGCGAACCACCCGCGTCAGCGCGTGCCGCTCCTCGGCCGTCATCCGGCTCGGCATGTCCTCGAAGGTCTCCCACACGGCCAGGACCGCGTCGTCCAGCGGGTCTTCTACGGGGGCGTTGTGCTGGACCTTCATCAGATAGGTTCCC
>JAVJQK010000023.1 GCA_040218145.1 Sandaracinaceae bacterium
TCACGACCGCGCTCGCGCGGTAGCGCACGAACGCGAGCACGTCGCGGGGCGCGACCATCGTGATCGCGGCGCACCGCTGGCACTGGTAGCGGCGCACCAGCACCTCGGTCAGCTCCGGCGGCGCGAACAGGTCGGGCGGACCGAGCTGTAGCCGCGCTCGCTTGCCGTGACCGTGCAGGCCGAGCGGATGACCAGGCGCGGCTCCTTCGTGCCCGCACGCGAGGCAGCGCGCCGGACGGACCGCCGCCGCCGAGGGCAGCGCCTTCGTCCAGGACTTGACGTCGACCGCCGAATGGACGATCCGTCCCTTGCTCCGTGTCTCCTCGACTGGGTGTCCGGGGCACGGCGGGGGAAGTCGCCAAACTCTGCCCCCGCCACCTCTTCGGTCGGCCCTGCGCCGATGCTCTCGCCTCCCGCGCCGCGTCTAACCCGACGTGGACAAGAACCACGAAAACCTGGCGATGGGCATCGGCGCGGCGCCGGCCTCACTCCCCTCAAGCAGCGTGCGCGAGATCCGCCGTCTGCACCTCAGACACCTCGCCCGCTAACATCCCCCCCGGACTTCGTCTGTTGCGTTTGACGAATGAATAGGATCGTCCCCGATGTCGGCGTGCGGACCCATTCCCACGACCCCGATGCGCATGCCTGCACGCTATGACGTCGTGCTGCCCGGGGCACGCCGTCGTTCTTGGAAGCCGCGTCATGTTGGGGGGAGACGGCGACGCTGCCAATTGCAGGCGACGCGACCGGACGCGAAGAGTTTGACGAATGAATAGGATCGTCCCCGCTGCCATGAGCGACGCGGTGACGAGCCGGATGGCCTCCACGCCCGGGAGCATCGGCGCCCTGCCGCCGGTGAGCGTCTGGAGCGAGACCGCGTAACGCCGCGAGTCCAACGCGCCGATCCAGCGAGTGCCGAGGAGCTCCGCCAGCGCCGCCGCCCACGAGCCTTCCCCCGGGGGCCATCGATGTCCACGCCTCGCCCGGTCACCACCTCCGTCCGTCGGCCTTGGTCCAGCGGGAGCGCGTCGGTAGGATGGCCCATGAGCGTCGACACGCGCTGACCGATGGAACTCGAACTCAGCGTAGACCTGATGGGCGATCCCATGCTCCTCGCGTGCTCGGGGCGCGCCCAGGAGCTGTTGGCGATCGCCGACGATGAGTACCCTCGGGTCCGCGGTCAGGCCGAGCGGGCCGTAGTCGATTGGAGATTCAGCCGCGAGGATGCTCATCCGCTGCTGGATCCGATCGGACCAGAGCTCTGGGGAGGGTCCCGTGGCGTGGCGTCCAGCGAGCCCGTGGACCAGGGCTACGCATACGGTCTGTCGTCGGACGGTGAGATTCGCGTGAAGCGTCGGTCCACAGCGGCCGGCGCGTCGACGCAGTATCAGCTGCCTGGTGAGGAGGCTGGGGAGGTGTTGGTCTGGTCGTTCTCGGAGCGCGACGATCTCGGCTTCCACAGGTGCCAGGGCGTGTCGGTGTCGCGGCGCCGCGTGGACGGGGTTCGCTTGGTGGTGTTCCAGAACGGTCATGGGGACGAGCGGCGCTCCGCCTTTGTCGTCTCCCCCGCGGAGGTGAGGCTCCACGCCGTCTCGATGAAGCGCGGCCGCGCCGAGCCGGAAGAGCGGTACGTCGCGACGTTGGACGGTCAGGGGCGCCCGCTGAGGATCGTCGACCCGCGCACCGGCGCCACGCGATTCGAGCGGGAGAGGCGCGGGGACCTGGGAGAGATGCTCACCCGCCTTCAGCGAGAGCTTCTGCGGATCATCCCGGGGCTGGTCGAGCGCTGGGCGAAGGGCCGCGAGGTCGACGGCGTCTGTCTGCTCCACGGCGATGGCGTCGAGCGTTTCCCGCCCGCGGTCCTGCCGGTGCTGAGCGAGGGGCCCGAGCGCGCGCGGCTCGAGATCGCGGAGGCTTGGCGGGTCTGGGAGCCGTCACCGTGGCTGAATGTCGTCGACCCGATCTACTTCGATCGCGGCGTCTCCACGCTGGTCGACGAGCTGTCTGCCGATCTCGCGCCGTGGCTGCGCGACGAGGCGACACGGGGCGCTGCGCTCGAGGCGATCGACGACCTGGCGCGGAAGCTCGGCCGGGCGCGGTGGCCTGGTGGGCTCGCGAGGCGCGAGCCGTTCGTGGTGTACAGAGCGAACTACGAGGAGGACGACTGGCGCCCGTGCTTCCGGGCCGCGTTGGCTTCCGCGGAGATGGCGGCGCTCGAACAACGCGGCGCACTTCCGCCCGAGTTCGACGAGTGAAGAGGATCGACCTCCCCGAGAACAGATCGCGCGCCAGCTCTAGCGCCGATAGGCGGTACCGCTCATCAACACGCAGTTGGCGCAGTCTCCCATGCCGATCTGTTCGGTGCTCACTACGAGGACCTCCGCCCCCATGGCGGCGGCTTCGTTCCTCAACGTGTTGCGACAGTCGGTGACGTTGCTGCCGGGGTCCCGGAAGTTCTGACCACGCTGACACTGGAGGTCACCCACCATTTGCAGGTTCCCCTCGGGCCGCTGGCTGTGCCATTCGACTCGCTCGGCGCCGGGATTGAGGCCTGCCACTCCCGCGCCGCAGGCGGGCAGAAGCATGAGCAGGCTGGCTGCGATGATGGTACGGGTCACTACTATCTCCTTTGCGCTAGCCAGATATCTCAGACTCGCGTCTTGCACAAGTATAAGTTGACGGTTTGCTGTCCCCGATCGCGCGCGCGTGGCCGCCCCAGTGGGCGACGTCGTTCGCCCCGTCGACCGCTGCGAGATTGCCATCCCCGAGGGATCCGGAGACCAGTCCTAAGATCCCACGAGCAGGCGGAGCGCGTCTCGGATCTCCTGGGGGCCTTCGCTGTAGCCATACCGACGCCGCCGGATGACGCCGTCGCGGTCGACGATGACGAACGCGGGCAGCAAGGCGGCTGGAAAGTAGATCCCGGTCTCGTGCGTCGGATCGAGCAGGACCGGGCTTCGAAGGCCGTAGGCCGTCACCCAGTCGCGGCAGAACGAAGCGTCGGGCGCCCGCCAATCGTCGTCCAGGACGAGCGCGGTGACGACGTTGACGCCGCGGGCAGCGTAGGCGTCCGCGACCATCGCCTGTAGCTCGGATGCTTCACTGCGACAGTCGGCGCACCAGCCGGCGTGTATCACGAGGACTGTGAAATCGGCGTCGCAGATGCCGCCGGCCGAGGTGTAGAAGTCGAAGGGGGTCCCCTCACAGTCGCCCAGGGTCAGCGGGGCGAACGAGTCCCCTTCGTTGGGGCCGAAGCCGCCCGAAGGCGCGGTGCATACGCCCGCGTCGGTCGGCCCTGCGTCCGGGAGTCCAGCGTCGTTGAATCCGGCGTCGTCGGTCGCGGCGTCGCGTGAGCCAGCGTCGGATGGGCCGGAGTCGTCTGCACCGGCGTCGCGGGGACCTGCGTCCGTGTCCGACGCGCCGGCGTCCTGCGCGAGCTCGCACTCACATGCGGTGAGTCGGCCGTCCGGTCCGCAATAGCGATAGCCGCGGCAACCTTCTGCGGGGTCCTCGCACGTGAGCATGTGGCCGGGCGTGCAGCCGGGCTCCGCGGGGTCGCACGCAAAGGTGAACGCGACCAGAAGGAGAGCACAAGACCTCTTCATCGCCGCCACGGTGTCCCGAGTCGACTCGAAGAGCAAGGCGAGCGAGGCTGACCAACTTCTCGATGTCGTCGCCCCCGCCGAGCGGCAGATGCCGGAGCCCGACGGGGCTCAGGCGCTCGTCAGCGAGCGGTGTGCGGCCTCGAGCACCTCGCAGCTCCGCTCGAAGGCGGCGCGCTCGTCTGCGTCCATCTCGGGCTCGAGCACCTCGGTCGCGCCTCCTCGCCCGACCACGGCCGGGAGGGAGGTCGCCACGCCGGCGAGCGACTCGTGGACTCGCGAGACGGTCAGCACACGTCGCTCGTCGCGGAGCGCCCAGCGCAGCAGCCGGGCGGTGACGACGCCGATGGCGTGGTTGGTGGCGCCCTTGCGAGCGATGATCGCGTAGGCCGCGCGGCGCACGTCGTCGGCGAGCGCGGGCTCGTCGGCGCGGTCCCAGCGAGGCCAGCTCCGCAGCGGCACGCCGCCGACACGCGCGGAGGAGAAGAGCGCCACCTCCGAGTCGCCGTGCTCGCCGATCACGTGCGCGTGGATCGAGCGCGGGTCGAGGTCGAGGCGGCGGCCGAGCCGCTCGCGGAGGCGCGCGGTGTCGAGCAGCGTGCCCGTACCCAGGACCCGCGCGGGGGGCAGCCCGCTCGCGTCGACCATGACCCGCGTGAGCACGTCGACCGGGTTGCTGACCATGACGAGCAGACCACCGAAGCCGTCGAGCTCCGCCGCGATCGAGCGCACGATCTCCGCGTTGCCACGGAGGAGCGACAGGCGGGTGTCTTCGGGGCCGCCGCCCCGGCCCGCCGCGACGACGATGGCGTCCGCCTCGCGCATGTCGGCGACCTCGCGCGCCTCGACCTTCACGCGGTGCAGGAGGCTCGCCGCGTGCGCGAGGTCCATCGCCTCGCCCTCGGCCAGCCCCGGCTTCGCGTCCGCCAGCCACAGCTCCCGGACCAGCCCCTCGTGCAGCAGCGAGATCGCCACCGACGCTCCGACCCAGCCCATACCCACCACCCCGATCCGCATGCCCGCACGCTATGACGTCGCGCTGTCCGGGGCACGCGGCCGTTGCAGGCGACGCGGCCGGACGCGAAGAGTTTGACGAATGAATAGGATCGTCCCCGCTGTCATAACGCTCGGCGTCCGCTGCCGGGGGCTGTCACGGCGCTCGGGGCGGCGTACTTCGGGGCGCTGGTGGTCGACCTGTGGCTCGAGGCCAGGTGGAGGTCGGGGCATGGCGAGGTGGCCGCGGTGTGGCCCGTGCATCGGGTCTACGCGGTGGGACCCATCCTCGACGCGCTCGCCGCCGAGGGGATCGACGCGCACGCTCGCGCGGAGCGCTACCGGAGCCTGCTCCAGTTCTTCGGCCCGTACGTGCCCATCGACATCCTCGCGCCGACGGCCCAGCGGGACGACGCGGTGCTCGTGATCGAGCGCGTGCTCGCGGGGGAGACGGACGCCGAGGAGGCGTGACCCTCGGCCGTCAGTCGCAGGCTGCGCGGCCGGACGCGAGCGCGGAGTCGAAGCGCTCGATGGCGCCGCTCATCTCGGCCGCGCTGCGCGCTCCGGCCTCTGGAGAGGCGGCGGGCTGCGACGCGGCGTGGAGCGCGTCCGCCAGCTCGGTGCTCCGGGCCTCGAGCATTCCGAGCTCGCCGTCCGCGCCTTCGAGAGCGGCGGCGAGGGCCCGAGCGTCCGTCTCGGCTTGCTCGTAGTCGCGGGCGGCGATCGCCTGGGCGGTGCTGTCCATCAGCGGCTGCGCCTCGCTGCACTGAGGCGGAGAGCAGGCCGAGAGGGCGACGAGGAGCGGGAGGGCGGAGAGGCAGGTGCGCATGCGCGGCGATGACCGGCTGACGTCGCCATCGCTCGACCCTGGCGCGAACTGCGTCATCCTCGGCGCGTTCTGCTGAGCGCAGGTCGTCCGAGAGTTTGACGAATGAATAGGATCGTCCCCGCCGCGATCAGGAGGCGCTGTCCCCGCCGCGATCAGGAGGCGCTTCCCGCCCGCCGAGCTCGCGCGCCGGGGGGAGCTGCCTCTCGCGGGGCTGGTCGTCGTCGCGACGCTGGTCGCCTGGGTCGTGCAGCGCTGGGCCCGCCCATGACCTCAGCGCGTTCACGCCTGAGCGTGTGAACCCGAATCCACGCTCGGCGCGGGGGCGCACGGATCGAGCCTCTCGATTCGAACCGAATCTGGGTTCCGAGAGATGGATCGCTCCTTGCTCAGGCCGCGTCCTCTCATGCTCGTATCTCTGAAGAAGACGCTTCTACTGCTCTTTGGTGTCCACGCCCTGATCGGCTGCAGCGACCCGGCACCTCTCACCGATGGCGGTGTGGCCGCGGACGGCGCAACCACGGGCGAGGACGCCGCGACGACTTCTTGCGTCGACGGCACACGGCAGGTCCTCCCGCCGACCGCGCTCGACGGCGTGGACGCGGAGCTCGATGGCAGCGACGTCGCCATCGCCGCGGTGTTCGCGGGGGAGGCCGAGGCCTACCTCCAGGTGCTCCGGCCGGACGGCACTCATCGGATCGAGCCGCTCGCGGTCGCCGGGCTCCCCGAAGCGCCGGCCAGCTCGTTCATCTCCTCGCGACACGTGGACCTCGAGGTGTCGGAGCACGGGTACGCGGTCGCGTGGGCGACCTTCGAAGAGGGGGACGCCGACACGTTCCTGCCTGACAACAACCGATCGAGCGTCGCAACGTATGTTACGGATCGGGACGGGACGCCCATCTCCGGGTCGAGCGCACGATCCCTCGCCAGAGACGCCTACGACCACCACGTCGAGACGAGCTTCCCGCGGGTCAACTGGATGGGGGAGGGTGTGTGGTTCACGTGGTCGGACCGTCGCACCCGCGAACGCACGACTGGCCAGGTTCGACAGGCTTCGGGCATCTACGGCCGGCGGCTGGACTCGTCGTCGGGCACCTGGTCCGACCCGGAGATGCTGGTCGAGTGGGCCTCCTCCTCCGAGCGCTTCGCCGCGGCCGCGGGCCCGGAGCGCCTCTACGCGGCCTGGATCGCCGGCGGCAGCGATGCTCGCCCGCACGTCGCCGCGCTGCCCGCTCTGGGCACGGTGCCGCCCATCGACGACTCGAGGTTGACCCACATCCTCGATGTCGCGGTCGCGCCGGACGGAACCGTTCACACGCTGTTCGGAGCTCTGTACGAGGAGGAGCTCTCGGTCGCGATCGGCCCGAGCACGGTCCGCAGCGTCCCGCTCCCCGGAGGCGTCGACGGCGGATCGGTCCGGGGCCGGATCGACGTCGATCAGGACGCGCCCTGGATCGCGTGGGCCGACGACGCCCAGGCCGGATGGCGACGCCTCGACGACGCGGGGACCGAGGAGATCGTGTCTTTCCCTGACGCCCGACGCGTCGACGTCCTCGCCCTCGACGTCACCGCGAGCGGGCTCAGGGTGCTGCTCGCGCGGGAGGACGCCGAAGGCATGACCGCGCTCGAGCTCCACGAGCGCTGCTTCTGAGGGCGTGAGCGATGAGCGCTGGAAGCTACCGTGAGGCCGCGCCGCTCGAGCTGGAGCTCGCGTGGCGCGACCACGGCGAGGCGGATCGCGGGCTGCGCGAGCTGCTCGCCCGGGTGACCGAGCGCGGCGTCGAGCTGCGGCCCACGGTGGCGCTGGAGCTTCGGC
The DNA here is from genome assembly GCA_040218145.1 of Sandaracinaceae bacterium. Classification (GTDB taxonomy): domain Bacteria; phylum Myxococcota_A; class Polyangia; order Polyangiales; family Sandaracinaceae; genus JAVJQK01. The sequence goes on from JAVJQK010000023.1 coordinate 7,238, forward strand.
CCTACGCGCAGGCGCTCGCGGAGGCAGAGGGAGAGGTCGCCACGCTCGTGGCGTGGGAGCTGGCCGAGCAGCTCAACCAGCGTCTCGCGAAGGCGGGGGCCGAGGAGCGGCTGTACCGGAGCGCGCCTGAATCGACGACATGGGTCCTGACGAGCGCCGCGGGGGCCGAGCGCCTGCGGTCGGAGGGGCGCTCGCTGCTGGACCGAGCCCCGGGCGCGCAGGTCCCGGCCCGAGCCCTCGTGTTCTTCCTGAGCGCGTTCGGTGCGCTCGGCGTCGTCGCGTACGCGCTCTGGTCCAGCGGGGCGGTCGCCGTGCTGGTGGGGTGGCTCGCGCTGGGCCTCGTAGGCAACTTCGCCATCCGACGGTTGACCAGAGAGGGCTCGCGCGCCGCAGCTATGTGTGCGTTGATACACGAAGCCGCGATGGTCGTCATCCCGCCCGCCGAGCTCGCGCGCCGAGGCGAGCTGCTTCTCGCCGGGCTGGTCGTCGTCGCGACGCTCATCGCCTGGGTCGTGCAGCGCTGGGCCCGCGCGGCCGATCCTGTTCGTTCGTCGAGCTCGAGTATGACGAATGAATAGGATCGTCCCCGAGCATCTGCTGTCGTAGCCTGACGGGGTGACACGCCTCGCGCCGCCGCTGCTTCTCTTGCTCGTCGCTTGCTCGGAGCCCCCTGCGCCGGAGGACGCGCGCGCGCCTCGCGTGGACGCCAGCGCGGTGCTGGACGCGGCGGCGCTCGACGGGGGCGCGGACATGGACATGGACGCGGGCGTGGAAGGAGACGCGGGGGTCGTCGACGGCGGCGCGCCGGAGCCGGCCGCGGGGCCGCCTCGGTGCGCGGACGCGGTGGACTGCGAGGCGGCGGCGCCGTCGGTGGTCGAGCACAACATGGTCTCGGTCGACGGCTGCAGCTTCGCGCTCGTGCGCGACCCGGCCGCGGATCGCGACGCGCAGATCGACGCGCTCGCGGCGCGCATGGGCGGCGCGCGCACGGTGGCGGATGTGCTCGGTCACCTGAACCGCGAGGGGCGGGCGGGGATCTCGAGCGACAACGCGGGGCGGATGCGCAACCACGCGCACGTGGGGTTCCGCTGGAACGCGGGCGACGAGGCGGTCGACTACTGGTACCCGCAGGGCATCACCGGCTCGAGCGACGCGCAGGAGAGCGGGCGCGTGGAGGGCCGCCGGCTGCTGATGGTGAGCTGGTATCACCGCACCGACGCCCGGCCGACCAAGGGCGCGCGCGTGAGCCTGGTGGACTACTCGGACCCGAGCGCGATCCGCTACCGCCACCTGCTGCTCGTCACGCCCACCGATGACGGCGCGAGCTACGGGGCGGCGGAGTACGACTCGGGCGGGGCGCTGCACGCGGGCGGGATCGTCTGGGTGGGCGACCACCTCTACGTCGCGGACACGTCGGTCGGACTCCGGGTCTACGATCTCTCGCGCATCCTCCAGCCGTCCAACAGCGACGACGGCGACCGGGTGGGCCTGAGCGGCGGGCGCTCCGACGCGCACGGCTATCGCTACGCCGTCCCGCAGCTCGCGCGCTATCGCCTCGCCCCGGGCTCGTGCCCGATCCGCTTCTCCTTCGCCGGCCTCGATCGCGCCGCCTCGGTGATCGTGACCGGCGAGTACCGCTCGGGCGATCCCGCCGGCCGCGTCGCGCGCTGGGCGGTGGACCTCGAGACGGGCTGGCTGCGTGAAGAGGGCGGCCGGGTGCCGACCCTCGACGCGGCGGCGGCGGCGCAGACACGCATGCAAGGCGGCTTGACGTTCGAGGGCGTGCACTACCTCTCGAGCTCGAGCCAGGCCGGACGCTGGGGCCGCCTCTACCGCACCCGCCCGGGCCGCGAGAGCGTGATCACCGCCTGGCCCTACGGCTGCGAAGACCTCTACGTCGAGCGCGCCGAGCGCCTGATCTGGACGTCCACCGAGCACCCCCCGCTCCGCGACACGCTGGGCATCCCGCTCCAGGGCCTGCCCGACTGAGGCGGAGAGCTCCTCGGGGCAGGCTGACGAGCCTGACCGGCCGTGACCGGCGAGCTGGGCGGTGGACGTCGAGACGGGCTGGCGGCGTGAGGAGGGCGGCCCAGCGGGGGTGGGCAGACACGCTCATCCAGGGGATCCGCTTCCTCGGTCGAAGTCGGCTGGAGACCGCGGGCTTGCGGTGTGCGGGCCTACGGGCACCCGATGCTGGTGGGGGAGCTCACCGCCTGCGTCGGACGGCCACTGACCGGCACGCCGTCGCTGGCGCTGACGCGGATCAGCACGCCCGCGGTGCAGACCCCGACGTCGGCGGCGGAGTCCCACGCCCAGCTCGCCCCGGCGCCAGGGGAGATGGTGGTCGGGTTGGACTCGCCTCCCCCCGGCGTGGCGACGAACCAGCTCGCGCCGCCGTCGATGGTGTACTCGAACAAGACGCTGATGAGCGCCGAGTCCGGGTCCATCAGGTCGAACCGGATCTCGGAGTCGCTGACCGAGGTGACGGTCGCGGTCGGAGGTCCGTTGTTCACCAGGCCGAAGGTCTGGTCGCAGCGGAAGAACCCACCCGCGTCCGCGGGGCTGCCGTCTTCGGGGAAGACCACGACCGTGGCCTGCTCGCAGAACGACGAGGGGACTCCGTCGGCGCCGAAGTCCCAGGTGATGGTGGCGCTGCCCGCGGCGGCGTCGATCACCTGGTTGCTCGCGCCGACGCACGTCACCGCGGGGTTGGTGGAGGTGTAGGCGGAGAGCGAGCCGTTGTCGGTCGTCGTGATCGTGGCGGGCTGGAGCCCGGCGCCGATGTCGTAGCAGACCGTGAAGCGGATCGGATCGCCCTGCGCGTCGGTCACGGTGATGTCGAGCGCGGCGGTCCGGGACGGGAAGCCGTCGACGCACGAAGACGCGGCCGGAGCCACGAAGGTGCAGCTGCTCTGCTGCGCCACGCACGCGCCCGCGGGGGTGCAAGTGGCGCCCGCCGCGCACACGCCGCAGTCTCCGCCGCAGCCGTCGTCGCCGCAGTCCCGCGCATCGCAGTCCGGCACGCAGGCGTCCGCGGGTCCCGCGTCGTCGGTCACCCCGGCGTCGCCAGCTCCCGCGTCCTCCGGAACCCGCCCCGCGTCCGGCTCGGGCGAAGCGGCGTCCATGACGCCGACGTCCGGTTGGCCGGCGTCCGATTGGCTGGCGTCTACGCCCCCGTCCGGCGCTGCTGGGTCGCACCCGAGGAGGCAGAGCGCCGCGAGGAGCGGGGCGAGGTCGAGCGGGCCTGCGGATCGGTGAGACATGGCGCTCCCTGTTGATCAGGTGTGGCTGGGCGGAGTGCCCGTGCTGCGTAACGGCTCGAGCGCCACGTCCTTGATACTTGGCAGTTGTTCGCGCGTGGGCGGCCCGGGGCGGCAGCGAGGAGGATGCGTCGGGGCGCGCATGCGCGGGCTCTCGCCTACGGGCGCGGGCTCTCGCCTACGGGGACGCTCTTCGTCATATCGTCATTGGGAGAACCGGTGTGATTCCGCGGTGTTTCGGGATTGACGATAAGACGATCAGCGTCCCCGTTCTCCTAGCCTGAGCCCTGCCGGACTGAGACGGAGAGCCGCCTCAGGGCAGGCCGACGACCCGGACTGGCTCGGTGCGGTCGGTCGCGCTGCCGTCCCCCAGCGCGCCGAAGTCGTTGGCGCCCCAGCAGCGAGCCTCGGCCGTCCCGACGCGCGCGCAGGTGTGGGAGGCCCCCGCCGTCACCTCGCTCGCGCCGTCGAGGCCGCGCACCTCGACCGGGCTCGTGCGCTCGATCCGCGTTCCGTCGCCGACCTGGCCCTGCGCGTTGAGGCCCCAGCAACGAACCTCGCCCGAGGCCGTTCGCGCGCAGGTGTGGTTCTGGCCAGCGGCGACCTCGACGACATCCGAGAGGCCCATCACCGCCACCGGCGTCAGGCGGGTGGTCGTGCTGCCGTCGCCGAGCTGACCGTTCGTGTTGAGCCCCCAGCAGACCACCGTCCCGCCGCTGCGCACCGCGCAGGTGTGATTGCCGCCTGCGTCGAGCGCGACCGCGTCCGCGAGGCCGCTGACGGGGACGGGCGTCCGACGCTCCAGAGTGGCGCCGTCGCCGAGCTGGCCGTCGCCGTTGCGGCCCCAGCAATGCACCGCGCCCGAGTCCAGCCGGGCGCAGCTGAAGCCGCTGCCGGCGGTGACCTGCGTGGCGTTCGACAGGCGGCTGACGCGCACCGGAGAGAGCCGGTCCGACGTCGTGCCGTCGCCCAGCTCGCCCTCCGCGTTGCGTCCCCAGCACCAGACCTCCCCGCCGCCGACCACGGCGCAGGTGTGATTGCGACCCGCGGCGAGCATCGTCACGCCCGACAGCCCCCCGACCGCGACGGGCGCCAACCGGTCCGTCGTGGTCCCGTCGCCCACCTGGCCCGAGCCGTTGAAGCCCCAGCAGCGGACGGCGCCTCCGGCGGAGCGCGCGCACGTCTGAGAGAAGCCGGCCCTCAGCTCCCGCCCGTCCGCCAGGTCGACGACCGCGGCCGGGACGAGGCGGTCTTCCGTCGCGCCGGTGCCGAGTCGGCCCGTCGCGTTGCGCCCCCAGCACCGGGCCTCGCCGTCGTCGCGGAGCGCGCAGGTGTAGTCCCCGCCCGCCGTGATGCCCGCGAGCCCGACCGGCGGACCGGCGTCGACCCTGCCGCCGTCACTCCCCGCGTCCACCGGGCCAGCGTCGGGAGCCGCTCCGACGCAGCCGTCGGAGGTGCACATCGCTCCTGTCGCGCAGCGTGCGTCGTCGAGCGTCGCGCCGCAGAAGCCCTCGAGGCAGACCGCGGTCGCGCAGGCCGGCGCGTCCGGGGGCAGGGCGCAGTCGGCGTCCCCGACGCAGTCCGGCGTCGGGCAGCGCTCCGGGGTCTCGGGCGTGCAGCGGGGGTCGACACAGCGGCCGCCGATGCACGTGGTCGCGGCCGGATCGCCGTCCGTCGGGCACACCACGCCGACGCAGCTCCGCGTGATCACGACGGTCACCACTTGGCTCTCGTCCGAGAGGCTCACGAGCACGCGCCGCTCGGCCACGGGGCGCCCGTCGAGCGCGAGGGTGACCACCAGCGTCCAGGTACCCGCGCGGAGCGCGTCGAGCTGCGCCAACCGTACTCCCGACTCCAGATCTTCGTCGGCCCGGAGGGGGCGGCTCGCGGTGGACCCCGGCGTCTCCGCGTCGGTGCCCTCGAAGACCTCGACGCGGGCCTCGTCCACCTCCAGCCCGGCGCGGAAGTCCGTGCGGAGGTCCACGACCAGCGCCGGCTCTGGCGCGCACCCGGCGACCAGCGTCGCCAGGAGCGTCGCGACGCACCGCAGTTCTTTCGAGCTTCGACCGGTCACCACGGCCGCCAGCATACACGGCCGCCGACGCGCTCGACGCCGCTCGTAGCCCTACGGACATGACGGCGCCGTTCGCCCTCGGGAGGCGCAATCGGTAGGTTCCGCGCATGCGCCCGTCGCTTCACCTGGTGCTCGGTCTCGTGGTCCCGACGCTGCTGCTGGCGGCATGCGCGCCGGAGACCCGGAGCCCCCCGGCCGACGACTCGACCGGCGGCGGCGAAGGCGCGGATCGCGCGGCGGGATCGGACGGATCGCTGGACGACGCGCCGGCGCCGCGCGTGCCGCCACCTCCGGAGCTCGTCCCGCGCCCTGCGTACAGTCGAGCGCAGCGAATCGTCGCCGAAGGCATCGCCGCCGAGGTCGCCGCGCCCGCACCGGCGCCCGACGCCAGCGCCGAGGAGGTAGCCGCGTGGATCGCGGCCCGCGACGCTGGCATGACGCGCACCTTCGAGCGGGCGGTCGAGCAGGTCGAGGTCGCGCATCCCGATCGCGCGGGCGAGACCGTGCTCACCGCAGCGCTCGCGGGCTGGGGCTACGAGCACGTCGCGCGCTCGATCACCGTGGCCGAGGGCGCAGACGAGGTCGCCAACATGCGCGCCGAGTGGCTCGATCGTGCGCGCCGCGCGTACGCCGACTGCGTCTCGGACGGCGCGCTGCTCCCGGCCCCCTGGGACGCGCTCGTGGGCTACTGCGAAGCGCGCCTGCGTGCGCCGTAGCGCGCGCTGTGGGGACGCTCTTCGTCATATCGTCATTGGGAGAACCACCGTGATTCCGAGAGGTTTCGGGAATGACGATAAGACGAAGAGCGTCCCCGGTGCGTCCCCGCTGCCGCTCTCACGTTCGCGTCGAACGCCGCTCATCGCGACCCCGCGGCAGGTACGGAGGCGGCGCGTACGGAGCGTGATGCCAGATCCGAGTTTGACGAACGAACAAGATCGTCCCCGAGATGGCAGCTGACGATCTCGTTCACCGCCTGGCCGCGCGCTTCGGACCGACTCGGCCCGCCCGTCGCGGCTCGGGGCGTGCTGCTCCTACTCGCCGGGAGCCAGGCAGTCCGTGACCATCTCGCCGCTCTCCCCACACCCCACGACCAGCTCGGGCGTGCAGGCGTCGACGCGCATGCCGGTGAGCATCAGCTCCTCCGACGCGCAGGTCTCACCGGGCGCCTGCGGCCCACATGAGCACAGGCTGGTCTGCGGCCAGTTGCAACAGACGTCGTCGGCGCTCCTCGGAGCACACTGCGCGACCTCCGTCTCGTCCGGGTTGAGGTCCCCCCGGACACCGCACCAGCAGCTGCCGCTCGCCGACTCGGCGCAGGTCGCCGTGCCGCAATCGCAGTCGCCCACGCGGGAATGCGTGGTGCCCCAGCAACACACGTGCAGGGGATCCGTTGCGCGGCACGCGTCGACCCACCTCGGCTCGTCGAAGCCTTCCGACGCGCGGAGATCCGGACCACACGCGCACTTGCCGAAGAAGTCGACGCAGTCTCGTGACGCGGCGCACCCCGGGAAGGCCACTACGGCCAGCGCGAACAGCAGGGCTCGCGAAGCTGCGTGCGCGAGGGCAATTCTCGGCGTCGGCGCCGCCTCTTGGCTGGGTTCGGGTCTCACGGCCGCGAGCGTAGTCCTGGTCCTACGCGTCGAACAGTGCGTTGGTGACACCGGACACGGGGAGGGAGAGCGTCGGGGACGATCCTATTCGTTCGTCATACTCGAGTTTGACGAATGAATAGGATCGTCCCCGCTTCGCTCAGCGGCGACGGGTGATCACGAGGGCGGCGAGGAGGAGCGAGATGAGGGGCCAGGCGGCGCCGCGCTCGGTGGCGCCGACGCGGCAGCCGCAGCCGCCGTCGGGCTCGGCGCCGGGGCCGGCGTCGGGGGACGCGCTGGCGTCGGGGGTGGGGATGGAGGCGTCGGCGCGCGGGCCGGCGTCGCGGTCGGCGGGGCCGGCGTCTTCACCCGGAGTGGGCGGAGTGGCCTCGTCGTACGGGCCGAAGGCGTCGCCGGGCGCGCCGCTCTCGAAGGCGCCGACGTCGGCCGCGGCGAGGCGGAAGCGGAAGCGGCGGGTGATGGCTTCGTCTTCGGCGTACTCGCGATCGGGCGCGCCAGACACGCTCGCGTCCGCGAGGCCGATGAGCGCGCTGCCGGGGGCGGGGCGGAAGTCCATCGCGGACGCGTCGGCGAAGCCCGGGTCGTCGCCGAGCACGTTGCCGCTCAGGCCCGCCTCGTCGGCGCCGCTGGGCAGGTGGTTGTTGCCGCCCGTGACGGTCCAGTTGGAGGTGCCCGGCTCGCGCAGGCGCAGCAGCTGGTCGGTGCCGACGACGACGTTGTTGGACAGCTCGACGGTGGCCGCGGCCAGGGTGTCGTTGCGCACGCTGACCAGCGCGGGGTCGCCGCCGCCCTGGACGATGATGGTGTTCCAGAGGAGCCGCACCGTCATGCGCACGTCGCTCGCGCCGCTGTCGTTGAAGAGCACGAAGACGTGGCTGCCGTTCTCGGGCGACGCGTTCGTGAGCAAGACGTTGCCCCGGAAGATCATCTCCTGGTCGGTGTCCGGGCCGGTCATCATGTCGGCCTCGTAGTTCGAGGCGCGCGCGATCCAGTTGTATTCGATGACCGAGCGGCGAGCGCGGATGTGGAGGTTCTGGCCGCCCGCGGAGTCGTGGATGTAGTTGTGGCGGAAGGTGATCGTGCCGCCGTAGATGTAGGTCGAGTGCTGCGGCGGGCTCGAGCGGACGCCGTTGTCGGTGAACTCGCAGTGCTCGACGAGGGTGTCCTCGCCCGTCCCGCTGAAGCCGACCTCGTTGCTGTCGAAGACGACGTCGCGCACGACGACGCTCTGGGTGTCGATGGTGCGGATGCCCGCGGCGTTGCCCGAGCGAGTGGCGCAGCCGCGGATCACCACGCCCGAGATCTGGTAGTGCGCGCCGGTGATCTGCCAGCAGCCACGCCCTCGGTCGCCCCGGGTCGAGCTGCCCGGAGCGTCCTCGGCCCGCATTCCGGAGAGGTCCCAGACCGGCGGGTCGGACGGGTCCTCGGCCCGGATGACGATGGGCGCGTCCGCGGTGCCGGTCTGGCTGAGGAACAGGCGGAAGCGATAGGTCCCCGGCGCGACGACGACCTCGTCGCCCGGCTGGGCGCGCTCGATCGCGGTGAAGTCGTCCGACGGGGAGACCCGGATGGTCTCGGCCTGCGCGAGGCTCGGCGCGAGCGTCAGGGCGAGGCAGAGGGCGGCGCGAAGTGAAGGCATGAGCCCACCTACCAAACCTTCGGCCGTGTCGCACCATCCCGCCTCCCCCGCGCTATTCTCCGGCGAAGCCGACCGTTCAAGCCCGCGAATGGCCGCCGTTGTTGCCAGAAGATGTCTTCTCACGACCAGCCTCCGATCACTGTCGAAGAGCGCGGAGAGCTGCTGATCACGACCTACTACGGCGCGGCCACGGACGCGCAGTATCGCGCGCACCTCGAGGAGATGGACGCGCTGGTCGAGTCCAACCTGCGCGACTCGTCGCGGCGGTGGGCCGTCATCGTCGACGCGTCGCGCTGGCTGAAGAGCACCGCTCGCCAGCGGCAGATGCACGCCGAGTGGATGAAGCGGCACGAGCAGGTGATGCGCGGGCGCACGGCGGGGATCGCCTTCGTCATCGAGAGCGCGCTCGTGCGCGGCGGCCTGACCGCGGTCCTCTGGCTGGCGCCCCTCCCGTGCCCCCACATCGTGGTGAAGACGCTCGACGACGCGATCGTCTGGTGCGAGCAGAAGCTCTGCGAGATGCGCATGAGCGCCGCGCGCTGACGCCGCCCATGACCGAGCTCCCGGCGGGGCCGGGGACGATCCTATTCGTTCGTCATACTCGAGCTCGACGAATGAATAGGATCGTCCCCGCTTCGCTCAGCCATGAATCGCTGTTCCGGATGACCAGCCTCAGCCGCAGCGCAGCCCGAGCGTCGCGCCGCTCGAGAGGAGGCGCTGCGCCGCCTCACGCTCCAGGCTGACCAGCTCTCCAGCGTCGACGCTGACGACGGGGGCGCCGTCGAGGATCAGCGCCGCCGGCCCCTCGGGCGAGATGAGCCAGTAGCCGAAGTGGTCGTCCACGTCCCCGGCCGGGTCGAGCTCCTCCCAGACCTGTTGCGGGATCTCGGGCAGGCTCCGGTGGTCGAAGGAGGCGAACGCGACGTCGATCTGTCCGCCCAGCGGCACGCGCGCGACGACGACGCCCGCCACGGCGGCGCCGACGACGGCGTCGTCCGAGCCGTCGGTGGAGTCGGTCGTGACGAGCGCGACCGGGCTCGATTCGCTCTCGGCGAGCTCCGCGATGAAGGCCTGACTCTGCCGCACGAGGGCCGCGGGCTGGTCGCGGTAGAGCATCTCGCCGTAGAGCAGGACGGCGTCGCCAGGCGCGCCGCTCGGGTCGGCGGCCGGCGCGGCGGCGGCGACGACCGCCTGCTTCAGCTCCGCCCACGCCGGGCTCGGCGGGCACTCGAGGCAGCCGCCCAGCTTGTCGCCGTCGACGTGACCGAAGAGGAAGCTCGCGGCCGGGTAGAGGAGGTTCTGGCACTGCTCGACGGTTCGGCCGAGGCCGAGACGCTGCATCCGGGCCTCGGAGTAGAGGAACATCTCCTGCCAGAAGTGGATGCCGCGGGACTCGAGCATCGCCTCCAGATAGGCCTCGAACGAGGCGCCGAAGGGCTCGGCCTCGCCCTCCGAGTCGCACACCCAGTACACCTGGCCGTCGTTGGCGCCGAACCCGGCGAAGTGATCGTCGTTCGGCCAGTCGAAGGGGAGGTGCGCCTTCGAGCCGTAATCGGGCTGGGCCCAGTCGGGGCGGAAGACGGTCCGCAACGGAAAGAGCCGGATCGAGCCGGCGACGCCGGTGTCGCCCCAGGCTGGATCGCGGTGATGCCACTCGAGGTGGAAGCCGTCGAGCTCAGCGTAGAGCTGCTTCAGCGCGGGGGCGAGAGGCTGACCCAGGAAGGCCTGGGCCTCGGCCAAGGCCTCGGGGGTCGCCGGCGCGCCGATCTCTCTCGCGGTGATCTCGAGCTGCGGGTGGTCCTCGATCTCCCGAACGAGGGCGGTGAAGCGGGGGAGCCAGTAGGCGGAAGTCATCGATCAGTCATCCTCTATCAGTTCTCTGAACTGTGTACGTCGTGTGGACGCGAGCTCCGGCTCCGTGTGACACCGAGCGCCGTCGAGGGAGCGGTTCGTCCTACGCTGGAGGCGTCGCGGAGTGCCCTTGCCTACGCTGATCCGGTCGGCGGGCGCGGGCCGAACGACGACATGACGACGCGCGGCCCCGCTCAGGAGCGCGCGCCTCTCACCTCAGCGAATCGCACGCGGCGTGGGCGGCCTCGATCCACGCTTCCTGGAGCGCGTCACGGGAGCTGAGATCGACCTTGCACGTGAGGTGACCTTCCTCGAAATAGGTTGCGTAGGTCAGGGTGTGGTCTTCCTCTCGATACTCCGAGGTCCACCCCCAGCTCGTCTCCGTCGTCGTGGCCTCTTCGGGCATGAAGACGAAGTCGGGCGTGACCGGATCGTCGCCCTCGCGCACCTCGTGGTGCTGGACGGTGAAGTAGAAGGGGTAGCCGGGGACCTCCCCGTAGATGCTCTGCCGCTTCCCGTCGGGGCTCGCCTCGACCCGATGAGTCGGGGGGACGTGGACGTGGTAGGCCTGCCCGTCCAGGGTCATCGCCTCATCCGTCCAGCCTTCGGGGAGAGGAGGGATCTGCCGCGTCGGCTCCGCGGGCTCGGCGGCCGGCTCGGCGGACGCGGCGGCGGTCTCGGGGGTCGGTGCGTCCGCCTCTTCTCCGCAGGCGAGTGCGAAGAGTGAGAGGCTCGAACAGACAGTGATTCGAAGCGCGAAATGCATCTTTGGTTCTCCAGGTGAGTCGCCCCTCGGCTGGCACCATGCCGGCCGGTGGGAGCGGCTCGTCGTACCCGCGCGCTCCTTGGGTCTGCCCTAAAACTCATCTAAAACGGACCGCGACGTGGAGCAGACGGTCGATGGCCCGGGCCTGTTCGGACGGGATGCGCTCCTGTCCGAAGTGCGCGCGCGGCTCGAGCGCGACTCGCTGGTCACGCTGGTAGGGCCGCCGGGGGTGGGGAAGACCGCGCTCGCTCGCGTCCTCGCTCAGGATGGGCAGCGCTACTTCGATCTCCGCGACGCGCGGAGCGTCCACGACCTCAACGGCGTGCTCGCCCTCGGCCTCGACCTCGACGCGTTGCCCAGCGGCGACTCTGGCTTCGACCGCGTCGGGCACGTCCTCCTCGCGCGCGGGCCCGGGGTGGTCGTGCTCGACGACATCGACCGGCTGGTGCCGGTGCTCGGACGCGGTCTCCCAGGCTGGCGCGCGCTGGGGCTGCGGGTGCTCGCGGTCGGCCGTCGCCCGCTCGGCATCGACGCCGAGCGGGTGGTCCCCGTGCCGCCGCTGCCGCTGCCCTCCAACGCGGAGATCGGCCAGGCAGACGCGGTCGCCTTCTTCGTCGAGTGCGTCCGCCGTCGCGCGCCGGAGGTCTCGTTCGACCGCGCCGACCTGACCGTCGCCGCGCGGATCGTGCGTCGGCTCGACGGCCTGCCGCTCGCGATCGAGCTGGCGGCCGCCCGCATGGCGGCGCTCGACGTGCGGCAGCTGGAGGAGCTGCTCGCGGACCGCTTCGAGCTCCTCGACGTCCCGGGGAGCAGGTCCGTTCACGACGCGATCGCCTGGTCATGGGAGGGGCTCGGCCCAGACGATCGGCGCGCGCTCGCGCACGCGAGCCTCTTCCGAGGCGGGTTCAGCCTCGCCGCGCTCGCCTCGACCCTGAACTGCCGGCCCATCGAAGCCCTCCCCTGTCTGGAGCGGCTCCAGCGAGGCTCGCTGCTCGTCGTTCACCGGATCGAAGGGACGGGGGAGGCGCGCTACTCCCTGCTCGAGTCGATCCGGGATTTCGGCGCGCGGGAGCTCGGGGACGAACGGGCCGACGCCGAGGCGCGCTTCGCGGCCTGGTACGCGGAGCTCGCGACCCAGCTCCAGCGCGAGCTCTACGGCCCGGAAGTCACGATCGCGCTCCGTCGTCTACGCGTGGAGATCCCGAACCTCGGCGCCGTGCTCGAGTGGACCCTCGGCGGGGCCGACCTCGCCCGTCACGCGCTGTCGATCCATCGGCTGCTCGTGACGGTCTCGTGGGCGGTGCCCGCCGCGCCCATCTCGCTGTCCGAGAGCGAGGCGCTCGCGAGGCGGCTCGCCGCCGCGCTTCCCGGCGCCGACGGTGTGTGGGCGCGGGCCATCCACGCGCGCCGGGCGCTGCGAGCGGGTCACCTGGACGACGAAGCGGTGCGTGCGCTGGACGCGTTGCGGGCCGCCGCCGGCGACGCCAGCGACCCGGCGCTCGAGGCCTTCGTGGAGCGGCTGTTCGCGGAGCGGTGTGGTCGCGCCGGCGACCCTGGTGGGGACCGCGCGCACGGCGAGCGGGCGGCGAGGCTGCTCGCGCGTTCCGGCGACGCGGCGGACGAAGCGATCGCGTGCGTCGAGGTGGGGATGGCCGCCAAGTCGGCTCACGACCTGGAGGAGGCGGTCGAGTGGTACGAGCGCGGGCTCGTGATCGCGCGCCGCCTGGAGAGCCCGTGGCTCGAGGCGTTCGCGCTCGGAGAGCTGGGCTCGCTCTGGCTCGAGGCCCGCAACTGGTCCGCGGCCGAGCAGGACCTGAGCGCGGCGCTCGAGATTCATCGCCAGCTGGGATCGTCTTCGTTCGTCGGCTTCATGCATGGTTGCCTCGGCCACATGCATCACGACCGGGGCAGCTACGCCGCCTCACGCGCGGAGTACGATCGCGCCTTGGCCGCTCTGCGGACGATCGGCGATGCCGTCTGGTCCGCGTTGGTGCGCGGGTATCGCGGGCTCCTCGCGTTGGAAGAGGAGCGCTTCGAGGACGCCGCCGGAGATGCGCAGTACGCCCTGCGTGGCATCGCCTCCGCGTATCCGGCCTTCGAGCCGCTGTTCGGCGCCGTGCGCGACGCCGCGCTGGTGAAGCTCGGGATCGGGCCGGGCGGGGAGGCTCCCGAAGTGCCGGCCGACGACCCGGCCGCCGCTCTGATTCGCAGCTGGGCGGGGCTCGCGCCTGCGTTCGAGGGCGCGGCGCTGGCGACCATCGCGGACCTGCGCGATCCGATGTCTCCGGCTGCTCGCCGGTTCGAGGTGCGGTGCGCCCTCCGCCTCCTGGGCGTCGGCCCGAGCCTCGCCGAGGCGCGCCCGGTCCTGGAGGTCTCGCGCGCCGCACAGTGGTTCCGCCTCAGCGGGCACGCGCGGGTCTCGCTCGAGACGAGGCCGGCCCTGTTTCGCATCTTCGAAGCCCTGGCGCAGCGACATGTCGAGCGTGGGGCGCCCGTCACGGTCGAGGAGATGGTCGCCATCGGCTGGCCCATGGAGCGCATTCGCGAGGACGCGGCGCGCGCGAGGGTCTACGTGGCGATCTCCAGCCTGCGCAAGCTCGGCCTGCGCGCGGTGATCGAGAAGAACGCGTCGGGATACAGGCTCTCCGAAGACCTCGACGTCGCCCTCGTCGATTCGCCAGGCGATTGAGTCATCTCGCGGGCCGTTCGAAAAGATCGGCGAAGCTGTCAGTCGGGGGATCAATGTTGCGTCCATGATCCCGTGGGCGCAGTCGGGAGCATGTTTCTGGTGATGGGGGCGGGGGCGCCGTGGCTGGTGCTGCTGGTCGGGCGGGGCAGCCGGGAGTGGATCGAGCCGCTGTACGCGTCGGCCGGCTTCACGCCGATGGGGCGGCTCTGGGCGGTGCTGCCGCGGCGCGCCGGGGATCCGGTGGCGGTGCTCGACGCGTGCCTCGCGTTCCTGCCCGAGCACTTCGCGGGGTGTCCCTCGCTCGCCGCGGCGGAGGCGGCGATGGGGGAACGAGAGGCGCTGGATCTCGCAGGGGACGTGCCCGAGGTCTGGCGCGCGCTGCGGCGCGAGGCGAAGGAGCGCTGGGAGGAGCTGCGGGTGGCGCGGGCGGGGCTCGAGCCGTGGGGGGCAGATCCCTATGATTCGCTCTGAGCGCTCAGGCGGTAAGCGAGGAGGGCCGCGTGGTAGCTCTCGAGGGTGGGCTGCGCGGGGGCGAAGTCCAGGTTGGAGAGGAAGGTGCGCTCCTCGCCGCTGCAGGCGCGGCCCATGGGGGTGGCCAGGAAACGCATCAACGCGCTGCGCGCAGCCCCGGCCTTGCCCGGGGCGAGGGTCTCGGTGCGGAGCAAGGACGCGCCCGCGAGGCCGGTCACCTCCGAGATGCGACGCAGGTTGTCAGCGTTGGGGCGGGTGCGGCCCTTCTCCCAGTGGAGCACGGTGCTGTACGCGACGCCGAGCGCGCGCACGAACTGGCTGCGGTTGAGGCCAGCCCCCTCGTAAGCCGCGCGTATGCGATCTCCCAACGCGTCTTGCTCACCCATGCTGTATGATTGGTCCCACAGTGAACGGGCGAACGCAACCACGACTGCTCGACCTCACGGGCGGGCCGACCGCGATCGTGAGCCTGAGTGGAGGGCTCTGGTGCCAGCTCGACGCGGCCGGCCGCTTCCGAGGGCGCGGCGGACCCTGGAAAGACAGGCTCGGATGGGATGGCGACGTCTGGCGGCGGTTGCGCTTCTGGGAGCTCGTGCATCCGGCCGAGGTGTCGAAGGCGGCCGGCGCGGGGCGATCGCTCACCGGGTCACCCGACGCGTTCCATGTCCGCATGCTCACCGGTCATGGACGCTACCTGCGGCTACATTGGCGCGCGCAGCGGGCGGGCGACGGCTTGCTGCTGGTGAGCGCGCCGGCCGACGTGCCTTCCCGGGTGGCCGAGACGCGCGCGATGTACCGCGGATTGTACGAGGCGACCTTCGAGGCGGTGTTCGTGCACGCCGACGGAGTGATCGTCGACTGCAACGAAGAGGCGGTCCGCCTGCTCGGCTACGGGGTGAAGCAGCTGGTGGGCATGGAGATCTGGCGTCTGGCGCCTGGCCGGGCCCGCGACGAGGTGCGCACCCGCATCGCCTCGGAGGAGATGGCGGCGTCCGAGACCTGGGCGCGGCACGCCGACGGCAGAGAGGTGCCCGTCACGGTCCGCGCCCGGACGGTGGACTCGGACGGCCAGCGACTGCGCGTGGTGGTGGTGCGCGAGGGCCACGCCCGGCGTCGACAGGCCTGAGCCGGTGAAATCCACACGGGGAGATGGGTGCCCCCCTGGGCGTAGGAGCACGGGCCCACCCTCCGCGCGCCCGTATTGACAGGGGCCCGCGTTGGGGAGATTCAGGCGCTGCCAGCTTCAGGAGCACCGAATGCGTCGTACCCTCGTCCCCGGCCTCATCACCGCCGCCGCCCTCTCTCTCTTCGCCCTGCTCGCGCCCGCGGCCGAGGCGCAGACCATGATCCCCGGCGGCACCGTCTTCGGGACGTGGACCACGGCGGGCAGCCCGTACATCGTGCAGGGCGACGTCACGGTCCCCGGCACCACTACGCTGACCATCCAGTCCGGCGTGCAGGTGCTGTTCGAGAGCGGCGACATGCAGGCGTCCGGGCGGGACACGGCCCGCACCGAGATCACGGTGAACGGGACGCTGAACGTGCAGGGCACGGCGGCCTCACCGGTGATCTTCCGCGCGCGGAGCGGGACCTCGGCCGGGAGCTGGTACGGGATCATCATCTCGAGCACCGCGATGGGGGCCGACATCGACCACGCGGAGCTCCGCCACGCGCGGCGCGCGCTCGAGAGCGCGACGCCGGGCACGCTGACGCAGGTCGACGACGTGCTGATCGACAGCTGCTCGGACATCGGGCTCTACATCGACGGCGGCTCGGCGAGCTACGACCGGGTGAGCGTCTCGGACTGTGTGAACTACGGCGTGTACGTCGCGGACGGGACGCCCACGCTGGACGCGCTCGTGGCCGACAACACACGGTTTGGTGTGTACGTGGCCAACCAGGCGGGGGCGACGATCCAGAACGCGATCGTGCGGGACCAGGGGTCGTATGGGGTGTACGCGTCGATGAGCAGCAGCTCCGACGGCGACGTCAACGTGTTCGGCTCGACGGTCTACAACTCG
>JAVJQK010000024.1 GCA_040218145.1 Sandaracinaceae bacterium
AATCAAGCGCTTCGCGCTTGCTCCGGGCCTAGCAATTCTAGTCAGGGGCTTTTCGCAAAAGCCCCTCGCTGCGGCGGCAAAGCCGCCTTCGCTTCACCCGAAAACGACGCGCCTGCGGCGCTTCTAGACCCAAATACAGGCGCATCGTGGAACGAGGCGCTGGATTTGGGTCTAGCCCGCGGCCTCCGTCAGCCGTCCGAACCGGCCGTCCCGGCGCCCGGCTCCGCAGCGGGCCCCGCAGCCAGCGACGTCTCGACGCGGGCCCGCAGCTCCACCACCTCCTGGCGCAGCTTCTCGACCACGTCGCTCAGCTGGGCCACCTCGGGGGGCGTCTCCAGGGCCGCGGCCAGATCGCGCTTGGCCTCCCGCCCCGCGCGCCGAGCGCGGCCGTCCAGGTCGCGATCGACGAGCCGGTCGAGCACGGCGAAGCCCGCCGGGTCCCGGAGCGCCACCATCAGCCGCGCGACGGCGATGCGCACGTTGGGGTCGAAGCTCGACAGCTCCTGCTCGGCCGCCTCGCGCACCACCCGCAGGGTCGGCCGGTCCCCGATGAAGCCGGGCACCGAGGCGAGCGCGGCGAGGATGGAGCGGCGCACGGTGGCGCGGGTGGTCACCTCGGCCAGCGTCGCGAGCAGGGGCTCCACCACGCGCGGGTCCTTCAGCTTCACCAGCCCGTCCGCGGCGCCGGACTGGACCACCTGGCCCCAGGACGCGGTGTCCTCCTTCAGCGATCGCGTCAGCCGATCGAAGGCGCGCGGGTCGCGGGTCTCGCCCAGGGCCCGGCGGAGCGCCGACTCGACCAGGTAGCTCTCGTCGCCGCGATCGATCCACGCGAGCAGCCGGTCGGCCGCGCCCGCCTGTCGGACCGCCCCATAGGCCGAGGCCACGGCGCGACGCACCTTCGGGTCCGCGTCCGCCTCGCCCTTTTGGAGCGCCTCGAAGGCGTCGACCGTGCGGTGATCGCCGAGGGCCTTGGCCGCCTCGGCCCGCACGCCCCAGAACGCGTCCCCGGTCAGCGCCTCCGCGAGCGCGGCCCGCGCCCGGGGCTCGTTGCGCTTGGCCAGCGCCCGCACCGCGCACCAGCGCGGCCGCGCCGACTCCGCCTCCTTGAGCTGGGTCAGCAGCATGTCGGTCGGCGCCTTCAGCTCGAGGGTGCCGGGCGCGGTCATGCGCGGGTCGACGATGACCATGCGCGGCGGCTCGCTCGCGGGGATGGCGAAGGTCTCGACGCGCCGGGTCAGCTCGAGCGCGTGCGCCTCCGCGCCGACCTCGGTGACGATCTCGATCGGCAGGCGCAGGTGGAAGGCGCCCTCGTCGTCCTTGTCGGCCTGGGTCTGCGTCACCGTCACCCGGACGACGCCCTCCCCGTGCTCGACCGCGACCTCGAGGCCGGGGTGACCGGGGCGCTCGATCCACTGGTGGAAGAGCTCCTCGAGGCTCCGGCCCGTCGCGTTCTCGAGCGCGCGGAGGAGATCGCGGGTCTCCACGCTGCCGCCGCGGTGGCGCTCGAGGTAGTGCGCCAGGCCCCGCCAGAAGGCCGCGTCGCCGAGGTGCTCGCGGATCACGTGCAGGACCAGGCCGCCCTTCTGGTAGAGGTGACGGTCGAACACGTCGATGGGCGTGGCCCAGACCTTCTCCACCACGGGCCGGCCGTAGCGGCCGCGGTGCTCGGCCAGGTAGAGCTCGAGGTCCTGCTCGAGGTTGTAGAGGTACGCGTCGCGGCCCTCGTCGTGCTCCTTCCACACGTGCTCGAGGTAGGTCGCGAAGCCCTCGTTGAGCCACGCGTGGCTCCAGTCGCGGCAGGTCACGAGATCGCCGAACCACTGGTGGGCCAGCTCGTGCGCGACCAGCGCGTCCATGTCGACGTCGAGCGCCGCGCGCTCGTCGAGGAGCGCCCGCTCGAAGAGGGTCGTGGCCGACGTATTCTCCATGCCGCCGAAGATGAAGTCGGCGACGACGATCTGGGCGTACTTGGCCCAGGGATACGGCGTGCTCAGCTTCTCGGAGAAGAGCCGGATCATCTCGGGCGTGTTGCCGAGCGAGCGCTGGACGTGCGCCGACTGCCCCTTGGGCACGTAGTAGTCGACCGGCACCCCGCCCGCCTCTTCGTGCGACGCGTCCAGCTCGCCCGCCGCGAGGGTGACCAGGTAGGCCGGGTGGGGCTCCTCCTGCTTCCAGTGGAAGCGCTCGCCCCCGTCCGTCTCCTCGCGCGAGACGAGCACGCCGTTCGACAGCGCGAACCAGCCCTTCGGCACGACGACCGACATCTCGGTCGACATGCGCTGGCCCGGGTGGTCCTGGCACGGGAACCAGTTCCGCCCGTCCTGGTCCTGACACTGGCTCCAGATCTGCTGCGGCCGGTCGGGGCGCGCGGCGTCGGGCGCGGTGAAGTAGAGGCCGCGGCGCGGCGTCGCGCGGTAGCGGACCCGGACCCGGCCCTCGCCGCCGTCGGGCACGTCGCTCAGGTCCACGCGCAGGACCTCGCCGTCGTACTGGTGGGCCGCGCCGCGCGCCGCGTCTCCGTCGAGGCGCTCGACCGCGATGAGATCGAACGCGATCGCGTCCAGGTGCGCCCAGCGCGCCTCCGGATCCACGCGCCGCAAGGTCAGCTCCGCCGTCGCCTCGATCGAGCGGGCCTCGAGATCCGGCAGCACCTCGAGCGACAGCGCGTCGAGCGAGAAGGCTCTGGGCCTTCCCCACTGGGCGCGGTCGCCGGGCAACCGGAACGGTCGCCCCGACGTCGGGGTGTCGAAGGTACGGTGGGCGTGCGCGCAGAGGTGTCGGTGATGCATCGGGTTCGGACCGCATAGCGCAACGCGGTCGACGGCCGCAACAGCGTCTCGTTTTGAGCCAGGGGATCAAGTCGCACGGCGAAACATCCGTTGTGCGCGGACATGAGGCAGACGATCTCGCTGGCGCTCCTCGCCCTCCTCACCCTCCCGACGGTCGCGAACGCCTACGTCGTCAAGCGCACGAGCGGCGGCAAGCAGGTGCGCTGGGCCACGGACCGCGTCGGCCTCCACCTCCATCACTCGGTGACCCGGGACCTCCCCGCGTCGCGCGCCCGGGAGGCGGCCTCGATCGCGGCTCAGGCGTGGTCTCACGCGGGCGGGCCGACCCTCGAGGTGGTGCCGGGCATGGGCGACGGGCCGTACCGCGCGGGCGCGCCGGGCACGGAGATCCGGCTGCTCTCGGAGTGGCCCCACGCGCCGCGCCTCCTCGCGGTCACGGTGACGAGCTACGACGACGTGACCGGCCGCATCCTCGACGCCGACATCCTGCTCAACGGGGCCGAGCACGAGCTCGCCTTCCTCGACCAGGACGAAGAAGACGAGGACGGCGCGCGCTACGATCTCGGCGCGGTGCTCAGCCACGAGGCGGGCCACGTGCTCGGCCTGGGCGAGACCGACGCCGACCCGCTGGCCACGATGTGGCCTCGCATCGGACGCGGTGACACGCACCAGCGCTCCATCAGCGCCGACGACGAGGCCGGGATCGGCGAGGCCTACCGGGACGCGGTGCTCGCGCCCGCCGCGGGCTGCGCCGGCAACCGCGTCTCGAGCCGGAGCGGCCGCGGCGTGCTGCCCTGGGTCATCGCCGCCCTCGCGGCCGGGCTGCTCGGCTGGCTGAGCTGGCGGCGGCGCAACGAAGCCGGCGCGCGCCTCCGCGGCCAGGCGCGGCGCAACCCCGCCTCCGCGGCCGGCCTCATGTTCGGCGGCGCGGTGTTCCTGCTCGCCTTCCCGGGCGCGGGCGGGGACGAGCCCGACACGCCCGTGGCGGTGCGGGCGGCGCGGGCCTACGCGGCGCTCGGTCGCCCGGTGGTGGAGCGCGAGGCGCTGCTCGAGGCGGCGGCGGCGGACCCGGAGGCCGAGGTGCGGCGGGCCGCGGTCCGCGCGATCGCCAACGCGCCGCTCCACGACGACCTGGGCGTGGTGGCGCGCCTGGCCGAAGACGACGACGCCTCCGTGGCGGCCGAGGCGCTCGCGGCGCTCGACGTCGTGCACCGGGCGCCGCCTGGCGCGCACGTCGTCTGGGAGGACGCCGACGCCCTGAGGCGCGCCCCCTTCGCGGGCGTCACGCGCGAAGGCGCGGCGACGGTGGGCGCGACCGAGCGGGCCGAAGACGGATCGCTCTTCACCCGCGTCGAGGTCGACGGCGTGGAGCTGCGCGTGGCCGGCGGCTGCCTCGACGGGGTCTGCCAGCAGGTCGGCGAAGGCGTGGCGCCGCGAGAGGGAGAGCGCCTGCTCGTGAGCCCGAGCACCGGCGCGTGGGCCCGGTTCGACGGCGGGCTGGCCTGGGGCGGTTGGCTCGGCGAGGGCCCGGCGGTCCGGCTCCCGTAGCCTCCGAGGCGGCTCGAACCAGCGACTGCCGCTTGCTGAACGGCGCGCACCTGTACTAGTGCCGCTGCGATGGTACGTCGCAGCGTCGCGCATTGGCTGTTGTTGGGGGGGCTCGTGCTCGCCTCGCTCCCCGCCCGCCCCCTCGTCGGCCACGCACAAGAGGAAGAGGGGCCGAGCGTCTCGGCGCCCGAGGAGGCCCCGCCCGCCGAGGCGGAGACGGGCGCGCTCGACGCCATCGACGCGGCCTTCGGGACCTACGTCGTCGGCCCGCTCGCGGCCGTCCTGTTCTTCGACCTCGTCTTCTGGGACGACCCCGAGACGGGCCTCGGCCTGCCGTTCATCGTCCTGTGGCTGATCCTCGGGGCGACCTTCTTCACCCTGCGCATGGGCTTCATCAACCTGCGCGGCTTCGGCCACGCGGTGATGATCACTACCGGCAAGTACGACGATCCGGACGCGGAGGGCGAGGTCTCGCACTTCCAGGCGCTCGCCTCGGCCCTCAGCGCCACCGTCGGCCTGGGCAACATCGCCGGCGTGGCCATCGCGGTGAGCATCGGCGGGCCCGGCGCGATCTTCTGGATGGTCGTGGCCGGCTTCCTCGGCATGAGCTCCAAGTTCACCGAGTGCACGCTCGGGCAGATGTACCGCCAGGTGGACGACCACGGGCGCGTGCTCGGCGGCCCGATGCGCTACCTCGCGGTCGGCGTGGAGAAGCTCGGCTACCCGATGCTCGGCAAGGTGCTCGCGGTGATGTTCGCCGTCATGTGCATCGGCGGCTCCTTCGGCGGCGGCAACATGTTCCAGGCGAACCAGGCCTATGCGCAGGTCGCGCGGGTCGTGCCCTTCTTCGCCGACAAGTCGTGGCTCTTCGGCATCGTCATCGCGTTCCTGGTCGGCCTCGTCATCATCGGCGGCATCAAGCGCATCGGCCAGGTCGCGGGCGCCATCGTGCCCGTGATGTGTCTGGTCTACGTGCTCGCCGGCCTCGCGATCCTGGTCGTGAACGCCGACGCCGTCCCGGCCGCGTTCGGAAAGATCTTCGACGGAGCGCTGAGCATGGAGGCCGGGTTCGGCGGCCTGCTCGGGGTGCTGGTGGTGGGTTTCCAGCGCGCGGCGTTCTCCAACGAGGCGGGCATCGGCTCGGCGTCGATCGCGCACTCGGCGGCGGCGACCAAAGAGCCCATCCGGGAGGGCCTCGTCGCCCTCCTCGAGCCCTTCATCGACACCATCATCATCTGCACCATGACCGGCCTCGTGGTGGTGGTGACGGGCGAGTACCTCAACACGCCGGAGGGCGCCGACAGCAACGTGCGCGGGGTGCTGATGACGTCGGCCGCCTTCGGCAGCGTCTTCAACTGGTTCCCGCACGTGCTCGCGACCGCGGTGCTGCTCTTCGCCTTCTCGACGATGATCAGCTGGAGCTACTACGGCGAGCGCTGCTGGGTGTTCCTCTTCGGCGCGGGCTCCTCGGTCATCTACCGCGTGATCTTCGTTTGCTTCGTGGTGCTCGGCTCCATCCTCAAGCTCGGGAGCGTCCTCGACTTCTCGGACCTGATGATCCTGGGCATGGCGTTCCCGAACATCTTCGGGCTCCTCCTGCTCAACAAGCAGGTGCGCGACCGGCTCGACGACTACTGGCGGCGCTGGTCCTCGGGAGAGATGACCGGATCGCCGAAACAAACGGAAGAATCCGCCCGGGACTGACCGCGCTCCCTTGACGCGATGCGTCGCGAATCGCCATCATCGAGGCTCGCTCCGTCTCGATTCACATGGATGCCCCCGAGGAGAGCTCGCCCGCGCGCGTGCATTGCCGCCACTGCGGTGACCTGCATCCGACGACCTTCTCGCACTGCCCCAAGAGCGGGCGCTCGCTGACCTCGGGCCGGGCCCTCGTGGGCCGGGTGATCGCCAACCGCTACCGCGTGCTCGCGCTGCTCGGCGAGGGCGGGATGGGCGCGGTCTACGTGGCCGAGCACCTGCTGATCGGCCGAAAGGTCGCGCTCAAGCGCCTCCACCCCGAGCTGACGGGAGACGAGAAGGCGGTCGCGCGCTTCCAGCGTGAGGCGCGCGCGGCAGCCGCGACGGGGCACGAGCACATCGTGGAGGTGCTCGACCTCGGCTTCGGCGAGGACGGCGCGCCCTTCCTCGTGATGGAGTACCTGCGCGGCAAGCCGCTCAGCCGGCTGCTCGACGAGCACGGGCAGCTCGAGCCGCGGCGGGCGTGCCGCATCGTCGGGCAGGTGCTCGCGGCGCTGCACGCGGTCCACCGCCGCGGCATTGTGCACCGCGACCTGAAACCCGACAATATCTTTCTCACCCGTAGACGCGGCGACGTCGACTTCGTGAAGGTCGTCGACTTCGGCATCTCCAAGATGCGGACCGAGGAGGGGGAGCAGGGCATGGACCTGACGCGGACCGGCGTCATGCTCGGCACGCCCTTCTACATGAGCCCGGAGCAGGCGCGCGGGGTGAAGAACCTCGATCACCGCGTCGATCTGTTCGGCGCGGGGGTGATCCTCTACGAGTCCCTCGCGGGCCAGCTGCCCTTCGACGGCGAGAACTATCACCAGCTGCTGCAGGCCATCCTGAGCGGCAAGCACGCGCCGGTGCTGGAGCTGCGCCCGGACCTGCCCGCGCTGCTCGCGGAGATCGTCGAGAAGGCCATCGCGTCGAGCCCCGACGACCGCTTCCAGAGCGCGCGAGAGATGTTGCTCGCCCTGGTGCCGCACGGCGCCATCGACGCCGGCCCGCTCCCCGAGAGCGAGCCGCCGCCGTCCATGTCGTTTCCGAGCTTCACGCAATCGACCGCGGCGATGCAGGCACCCACGGAGGTGTTCCGAACCGCGGTGCTCTCCGGGACCCCGGGCACGCCTCCCCTCGGGGCGACGGCGGGCATGGCGGACACGGCTCCGTCCACGACCCTGCAGCCCTCCGCTCCGCTCTCCAATACGGCGCCCTCCAATACAGCGCCCTCCGCCCCGATGGCCGAGCCATCCGCCACGCCGACATCGAGCGCGCGGCCCACCCCGCACGTGTCGCCGTCGCCGGCGGGCCAGCGAGCGCGAGGCCTCGCCCTCTCTCCGCGCCCGATCGTGGGGCCGGCGCGCCGGTTCGTCGCGCAGTCGGTCGACTGGGAGCTCGCCCCCGGCGAGGCGCCGATCACGAGCCTCCGCGAGCGACCGCAGGCGCCCTACGTCCCGGCGCCGCCGAGCTCGGACGCGCCCCAGTTCTCCTCGCGCCCCGAGCCCCGGGTCACACCCGCGGGCCACACCCGGGTCAAGGGCTCGCTGGTGCTCGCGGCGTCCGAGCACCTGCGTGAGGCCGACGCCCCGGGCTTCGAGCGCGCGCGCGCGCGGCTCGACGACGACGTCGCGGCCCGCATCGCGGGCGTGATGCTGCCGATGGCGTGGATCGAGCTCGGCGACTACGCGGAGCTGCTCCGTTCGGCGGAGCGCGAGCTGGGCGTCGGCGACGGCAGCCTCTCGATCCAGATCGGGCGCGCGACGGCGGAGCGCGAGCTGACGACGACGCACCGCCTCTTCATGCAGACCGCCACGCCGACCATGGCCGTCGAGCGCATCCCGCAGCTGTTCCGGACCTACCACTCCGCGGGCCGCGCCGAGATCGAGCGGGCGAGCGCGGGCGGCTTCCGCGTCGTCATGCACGACGTGGTGCCCGACACGCTGACCCACGCGATGGCGCTGAGCGGCTTCTGGCAGCGCCTGCTCGAGCTCGCGGGCGGCCGCGACGTGAAGGCCTCGGTCGTCTCGTGCCGCGAGCGCGGCGACGACGCGACCGTCACGATCTTGCGCTGGCGCTGAGCGCCGCCCGCTCGGTCACTCGTCCTTCGCGAGGCGCTCGTCGAGCAGCACGCCGAGCTCGTGGCTCCGCTTCGCGGCGCTCTCCACCGCGTTGATGAGGGTCGTCCGCAGCCCCCCGGCCTCGAGGGTGTGCAGGCCGGCGATGGCGGTGCCGCCCGGGCTCGTCACCATGTCCTTCAGCCGCCCCGGGTGCTCCCCGGTCTCGAGCAGGAGCTTGGCCGAGCCGAGCACGGTCTGGGCCGCGAGCAGCTGCGCGCTGTCGCGGTGCAGGCCCACCTTCACGCCCGCGTCGGCGAGCGCCTCGATGATGAGGAAGATGTACGCGGGGCCGCTGCCGCTCAGGCCGGTCACCGCGTCGAGGAGGTACTCGTCGAGCACGACGGTGACGCCGACCGAGTCGAACACGCGCTTGACCAGCGCGACGTCCTCTTCGGCCGCGTGGGTGCCCGCCGCGATCGCGGTCGCCCCCGCGTCGACCAGCGCGGGCGTGTTGGGCATGGTGCGCACCACCCGCGTCCCGGCGGGCATGCGCGCCTCGATCGCCGCGATGGACACGCCGGCCGCGATGGAGACCACCAGCGCGTCCTCGCGCACCGCCGCGCCCACCGCGGGCAGCACCCGGTCGAAGACCTGCGGCTTGGTCGCGAGCACCACCACGTCGGCCCACGCGGTCGCCTCGCCGAGGTCCCGGCTCGTGGGGATGCCGTGCCGGCTCGCCAGCTCCTCGAGCCGCGGCGCGCGCACGTCCATGGCCATCACCTCGGAGGGCGCGCACGCCCCCGCGCGGAGCAGGCCGTCGATGAGGGCGCCGGCCATGTTGCCGGCGCCGAGGAAGGCGATCTTGCGCCCGATCGTCATCAGAAGCTCTCCGTTCAGCCCGGCGGGCGGGTGCACGAGAAGGAGCCGGAGCCCGGGCTCGACTCCATGCAGCTCAACCCGGCGCAACACTCGAGGCCGGTCTCGCACGAGGACCCCTCGACGACACACTGGCAGGTCTCGTCGTCGCCGCAGGTGGAGTTCCCGCAGCAGTCCATGTCGTTGCGGCAGCGGTTCCCGACCCCCGCGCAGCAGCGGCGGTCGCGGTCGACGACGGGCTGATCGCAGCGGAGGCCGCCGCAGCACATCGGCGCCGAGACGCCGTCGCTGCTGCACGTCTGGGTCTCGCGCGCGCAGCCGTCGCCGTTGGCGCACGCGCCGGCCACGCAGATGTTGTCGGACGTCTCACCGTCGCAACACTCGATGTCGCGATCGCAGAGGCCGCCCATGACGACGCACTCGCACTCGCCGTCCTCGCAGGCCATGCGACCGCAGCAGTCCTCGTCGTCGTCGCAGGAGGTGCTCCCGCCCGAGCAGCACTGGCGCACGGGCGGCGCGGTGGGCTCCGAGCGGGTCTCGCTGCAGGCCAGGCCCGCGCAGCAGGTCGACGAGCCGCTGCACGCGGCGCCGCTGTCGAGACAGGCGGGGCCCTCGGGGCGGCACATGAAGGTCTGGCAGGTGAAGCCGTCACAGCACTCGCTGCTGTCGAGGCAGAAGCTGCCCTCGCGGCTGCAGCTGCAGGTCCCGTCTCCGCCGCAGCTCATCAGCCCGCAGCAGTCGAGGGAGTTCTCGCAGTCGCCGCCCTCGCCCATGCAGCAGCGCGGCACGAGCGGCGCGGGGCGACAGACGGAGCCAGCGCAGCACTCCTGGCCGGGGAGCAGGCCGCCGAGCAAGCAGGTCAGGCTCGGCCCGCGGCAGGTGGTGCAGGAGCCGAACTGGCAGTGCAGCTCGCCCGCGCACTCGCCCTCGGAGCCGCCGAGATCGCAGCAGCCCATCCCGTCGCGGCCACAGTCGGCCGGGGTCATCGCGCACAGACCGCTCGGGTCCATCCGGCGATCGCAGACGAGGTCGGGATCGCACGTGCCGCGCGAGCCGCAGGGCGCGCCCTCGAAGCCCGTGTCCTCGGGGTTGAGGCAGGTGCCGCCGACGCAGACCCTGTCACCCGCGCACTCCGTCGCGGGGCCGCCGCCGGGCGGCGCGCAGCAGGGGCGATCGATCTCGCCGCAGGCCGTCGCGGGGTCCGCGTTGACGCAGGTGGCGGTCGTGACGTCGCAGGCGAGGGAGCCGAGGCACGAGGTGGTTCCATCGCAGCAGGGCTGCCCGTCGTCGCCGCAGGCGCCGCAGGTGCCCTCGTTGCAGACGAGGCCGGAGCGGCACGTGAAGCCGGGGCAGCAGGTGGAGCCCGCGCCGCCGCAGCCGCTGACGTCCGGCGGCAGATCCTCGTCGGGGTTCACGCACGCGCCATCGCTGCACGCGAGCCCGCTGCAGCAGTCAGCCGAGCCCGTGCACGCGGCGCCGCGCGGCGCGCAGCAGCTCCGTCCCTGGCACGCCAGCCCCCGGCAGCAGTCGCTCGCGGCGTCGCACGCCGCCCCGCCCCCGGCCTGGATGCAGCAGAGGTCGCCCGCTCCGCACGA
Organism: Sandaracinaceae bacterium; assembly: GCA_040218145.1. Classification (GTDB taxonomy): domain Bacteria; phylum Myxococcota_A; class Polyangia; order Polyangiales; family Sandaracinaceae; genus JAVJQK01. The sequence goes on from JAVJQK010000024.1 coordinate 10,612, forward strand.
GAGGCCGAGCTCGCACACGCGCCCGACGCAGCACGATCCGCCGGCGCGCCCGCAGCGACCGGTCGGCCCGACGCTTCCGTCGCGGCCTGTCACCCGTCCGTCCATCCCGTCCACGGAGCCGTCCGGGTTGGCGGGGTTGCTGGCGCAACCGATCAAGAGGACCAGCAGAGGCAGGACGCGACAGGAGGAGCGAAGCAAGGACGACATGGAGGCGATCCTAGCAGGGTGGGCGGAGATGCGCGCGATGGATCGCCGAGCGCGACGGCGTGTCCGGCGCGCCGGGCCGACGACGAAATGCGGGAGCATTTCGGAGCAGCGACTGGGACTACTTGGTCACATGTCGGCGGATGATCGCGACGGACAGTGGTTTCGGGCGCGCCGCGACGATGAAGGAGGGGCTTTCAGCCCCTTCGAAGAGGAGCGACGCGCCCGGAGCCGCTGAACGAGCGAGGGCCGTCGTAACTGTGACCAAGTAGTCCTAGCCCGCCCGTCGAGCGAAAAAGATCTCCGCTTCCGTCAGTCCGCGGCCGTCGGTCCCGTCTCGGGGCACGTGGCCGGGCGGCAGAATCACCGCCATTCGCGTTCGAGCGTTGCCCGGGCCCGAACATTCTGATACTGAACGGATCGACAGGTTTTGGCGAGCTGGCGTTGAACCCAGGCCCGCCTGACGATAGGAGACGCACACCATGGCGAGCCAGAGCAACCGCGAGCGAGACCCCAACAAGGACAAGGCCCTCAGCCTGGCCCTCGGCTCCATCGAGAAGACGTACGGCAAGGGCGCGATCATGCGCCTGGGCGATCAGGAGCACGCGGCCGCCGTCCCCGTGATCTCCACCGGCTCCCTCTCGCTCGACCTCGCGCTCGGGGTCGGCGGCTACCCTCGCGGTCGCATCATCGAGGTCTACGGTCCCGAGTCGAGCGGCAAGACCACGCTGACCCTGCACGCCATCGCGGAGGCCCAGAAGGCGGGCGGCGTCGCGGCCTTCATCGACGCCGAGCACGCGCTCGACGTGGGGTACGCGCGCAAGCTCGGGGTCAACACGGAGGAGCTGCTCGTCGCGCAGCCCGATCATGGTGAGCAGGCGCTCGAGATCGCCGACACCCTCGTCCGCTCCGGAGCGGTCGACCTGATCGTCATCGACTCGGTGGCGGCGCTCGTGCCCAAGGCCGAGATCGAAGGCGAGATGGGCGACAGCCACGTCGGCCTGCAGGCGCGGCTGATGAGCCAGGCGCTCCGCAAGCTCACCGCGACCGTCCACAAGTCGAACGCCACGCTCTTCTTCATCAACCAGATCCGCATGAAGATCGGCGTCATGTTCGGCTCGCCCGAGACGACGACCGGCGGCAACGCGCTGAAGTTCTACTCCTCGGTGCGCCTCGACATCCGGCGCATCGGGACCATCAAGCAGGGCGACGGAGCCATCGGCAACCGCACCCGCGTCAAGGTGGTCAAGAACAAGCTCGCGCCGCCTTTCCGCATGTGTGAGTTCGACATCATGTTCGGTCAGGGCGTCAGCAAGAGCGGTGAGATCCTGGATCTCGGCGTGGAGGCCGGCGTGGTCGAGAAGTCGGGCGCCTGGTACAGCGCGGACAACGAGCGCCTGGGTCAGGGCCGGGAGAACAGCCGGACCTTCCTCGAAGAGAACCCCGCCGTCATGGACGCGCTCGAGCACAAGGTGCGCGTCAAGAACGGCCTCGCGGCGGACGAGGCCAAGCCGGAGGCCGCCGCGGCGGAGGCGGCGGAGGCGGACGACGGTGACAGCGGCGACGAGCCGGATGCGAAGAGCACCAACGGCAAGTCCAAGAAGCGCAGCCGCGCCAGCGCCTGAGCGTGCTATCCACCGCTGGGTGCGCTTCGCGCTGACCCTCGCGCTCTTCGTCTCGACCTGCCTCCTCACAGCCTGCGGCGGCGCTCCGCCGCGGCCCGAGCCGGAGAGCGAGCCCGCGCCGCCTTCCATCGGCGACCTGGTCACGCTCGTGCCGGACGACGCCACCCTCGTCGTCACGGCGCGCCCTCGAGAGCTCTGGGCGGACCCGAGCACGCGGCGCGTGCTCGGCGCCGTCTTCGACGAGGCGCAGCTCGACGCCTTCTCCATCCGGACGGGCGTCGACCCGCGCCGACTCGACGAGCTGGTCGTGGCCGTCTGCGCGGACGGACACGTGGTCATCGGTCGAGGGCAGCTCGACGCGCCCTTCGCGGTGCGGGAGGCCGGCGACCGCATGGCGCCTCTCGAGTCCTCGGTGGACGAGCCCATGGTCCGGCGCGTGGGCTTCCTCGGGAGCGGACGGGTCGATCTCGCCTCGCCAGCCGACGACACGCTCATCTGGATCGACGGTCCCCCTCAGCGGGCCGCAGGGGTCCTCGCCTCCGCGCTGCGTGCCGAAGCGCAGCGCCAACACGCCCTCGAAGCGGTGACGCTGCGTGAGCTGCGCGCGACGCGGGCCGACGCGCCTCTCGCCGCGTACGCGCCGCGCCCGCTGGGGCTGCCCCGGGACACGGGCGTCGGTCTCCTCCTCGCGCGGCAGACGGCCCTCGCGGCGGACCTCCGCCCGGACGAGTCGGGGACGCTGCGGATCGCGCTCGAGCTCCGGGGGGAGTTCCCGCCCGGCGCCGAGGACAATTTCCGCGCCCTCGCCTCCTCGATCGCGGAGTCCGACCTCGGCGCCGCGCTCGGCGCGAGAGACGCGCTCCCGACGCTCCGTATCGAGACCGAGGAGGCGCGGGTCTCCCTGCACGCCTCCCTCGCGAGCGAGATCCTCGCGGCCGGCCTCCGCACGCTCTTCGTGGCCGAGATGCGAGAGCTGCTCAGCATCACGCCCCGCGACCCGCCCACGTCGCCGCCCACGCCTTCGTCGGAATCTCTCTGAGGGCTCGGCTGTCCCTGGCGAGGAGACGCAGCCGTGGTTTCGTCCCCGGCGGAATCGTCCGATCGTCCGAATTTCGTCCAAGTTGTTGAAATCAGTGTGAAAATGGGCAAGTCGGCGCGTTGACCACGAGACGTGCCGCTGCTATGATCAGAGGGCTCGGTCGTCTGTCCCTCCGCGCTCGTCGCGGCCCCTGTTCTCCGCTTCGCGGTGCCAGGGGGAGAGAGCCGGCGGGCGCGGGAGGTCTAGGGAGCCATGAACTTCAAGGTCGGCGACAAGTCGGTCCATCCTCACCACGGCGTCGGCGAGGTCACGGCCATCGAGGCGCGCGAGATCGCCGGTCAGAAGAAGGATTTCTACATCCTGAAGATCGTCGACAGCGGGATGAAGGTCATGGTGGCGACCGACGCCGCCGATCGACTGGGGCTGCGCAAGGTCATCAGTCGCAAGGAAGCCAAGAAGGTCCTCGAGGTCCTCGAGGAGAAGAAGATCGCGGTGACCTCGCAGCCCTGGAACCGGCGCTACCGCGAGTACACCGAGATGCTGAACAGCGGGTCGCTGTACGAGGTCGCCAAGGTCCTCCGCGATCTCTCGCTGATCAAGACCGACAAGGACCTCTCCTTCGGCGAGCGCGGTCTTCTCGACAAGGCGAAGAGCCTCCTGGTGACCGAGCTCGCCGTCTCCCGCCGCTGCAAGGAGCAGCGCGTGCAGACCGAGATCGAGGAGATGCTGGGGCTTTAGTTTTTGGGCGGGGCTTTTCAAGCCCCTCCCCCCCACGTCGCCGTCGCAACGATGTTCGCTTTCGGGCGCTTCGCGCCCTTCGCGAACATCGCTGCGCCGGCGCCGCGGGGCCCCCCCAACCCAAGTCGGGCGACTGACGTCGCCCGTGTCCCGCGCTCCGCGCGTGAGCCACGCGCCTCGCGCTTTCGCTTCGCGAAAGCTGGGCGCCCGCTGCCGCGGGGGACCTGCTCGGGCTGCGACATCGCTTCGCTCGTCGCGGGTGCGACGTCGCTTCGCTCGTCGCGGGTGCGACGTCGCTTCGCTCGTCGCGGGTGCGACGTCTCTTCGCTCGTCGCGGGTGCGACGTCGCTTCGCTCGCCGCGGGTGCGACGTCGCTTCGCTCGTCGCGGGTGCGACGTCGGCTCGCTCGTCGCGTGCGACGTCGCTTCGCTCGTCGCGTGCGACGTCGGCTCGCTCGTCGCGTGCGACGTCGCTTCGCTCGTCGCCGCGGGCGCGGCGTGGGAGATGAGCGAGACACAGGGCTTCCATCCGTCCTCCCGCTCATCCCCGGGCTCGATCTCGCCGCCCTTCCCACCAAACTCCTCCCGAGTCCGCTCCGCCTCGCCCCCCGCCGCCGCTGCCGCTCCCGCTGCCGCTCTCGCGTCCGCTGCCGCTACCGCGTCCGCTCCCGCTCCCGCCGCCGAGCCCGCTCCCGCTCCCGCGTCCGCTCCCGCCGCCGAGCCCGCTCCCGCTCCCGTGTCCGCTCCCGCCGCCGAGCCCGCTCCCGCGTCCGCGTCCGCCGCCGCGTCCGCTCCCGCTCCCGCCGCCGAGCCCGCTCCCGCGTCCGCGTCCGCCGCCGCGTCCGCTCCCGCGTCCGCCGCCGCGTCCGCTCCCGCTGCCGCTCCCGCGTCCGCTCCCGCTCCCGCTCCCGCTGCCGCTCCCGCGTCCGCTGCCGCTCCCGCGTCCGCTCCCGCTCCCGCGTCCGCTCCCGCTGCCGCTGCCGCTCCCGCGTCCGCTCCCGCTGCCGCTGCCGCTCCCGCGTCCGCTCCCGCTCCCGCTCCCGCTCCCGCCGCCGCTGCCGCTGCCGCTCCCGTGCCGTTCCCGCTCTCGCTCTCGCTCCCGAGTCGTCGTCGGCGGCGACTCGGTCGACGCTGGCGCGTCGGGGCTGGCACGTCGGTCGTCACTGACTTGTCGCTCGTCGCCGGCGTGTCGGTGGTCGCTGGCGCGTCGGTCGTCGCCGGCGTGTCGGTCGTCGCCAGCGAGTCGGTTGTCGTTGGCGCGTCAGGGCTGACTTGTCGGTGGTCGCTGGCGAGTAGGTCATCGCTGGCGGAGTCGGTCGTCGCCAGCGACTCGGGGCGTCGCTGGCGGAGTCGGTCGTCGCTGGCGTGTCGGTCGTCTGCCGGTCGTCGCTGGCGCGTCGGTCGACGTTGCCGCCGCCGCTCTCGCGGCCGCTGTCGAGTCTCCGCATCGGGCTTCCCGTTGTCGTCAGTACCGCTTGCCATGGAGGCTCTGGCTGGAGAGGGGCATCGCGTCGACTGGCCGTTGGTCTTCGCTTCTCGGGCCGTCTCCGCGTCGGGGTCGGCGCCGGGGTCGGTTCTGCCTCGGCTTCGGCTCGCGCACCGCCTCGGCTTCTGCGGTCGCCCTCGCCTGGGCGACCGGCCGCGTGTTCGCTGGCAGTCTGCCAGTCCCTTGCGTGTCGTGAGAGCGCGCTTCTCGTCGGGGGCCGTCGGGACGATGCGCGGGTGCGCTTGGCACGCTCAGCCCCCGGTCGGCGCCTCGTCCTTGTGGGAGTCCGACGACCCCTCGGTGACTACGATGCGCGGTCGGAAAGGGCGCACGGGGAGGGCGCGCGAGGGGTAGGGTAAGGGGATGGAGCTGGCGGAGCTGAAGTTCGACGAGAAGGGGCTCGTGACGGTGGTGGCGCAGGACCACCGGACGGGGGAGGTGCGGATGCTGGCGCACGCGGACTCGGCGGCGCTGGAGCGGACGATCGAGACGGGGTTCGCCTGCTTCTACAGTCGATCTCGGCAGAAGGCCTGGATGAAGGGCGAAGAGTCGGGGAACCGGTTGCGGGTGCAGAGCGTCTGGCATGACTGCGATGCGGACGCGGTGCTCTATCTCGTGCAGCCGGAGGGGCCGAGCTGTCACACGGGGCGGGAAGGGTGCTTCTTCGAGCAGGTGCATCCGAGCGCGAAAGAAGGGCGGGCGGCGCCGGTACTGCTGCGTCTCGAAGGCGAGCTGGAGATGCGCAAGGCGTCCAGCGGCGACACGAGCTACACGAAGTCTCTGCTCGAGAAGGGCGCCGCGAAGATCGGGGCGAAGATCCGCGAGGAGGCGGGGGAGCTCGCGGACGCGGTCGCGGGGGAGAGCGACGCGCGCGTGGTCTCGGAGGCCGCGGACGTGATGTACCACGTCATGGTCGGGCTCCTGTCGCGTGGCGTTCCCCTTGCGGATGTGCAGGCGGAGCTGGCGCGGCGCTTCGGCGTGTCGGGGCACCAGGAGAAGGCGTCGCGCGGCGATTGAGGCCGCGGCGTTCGCGAGGTGCGTCTCCAACCGACGCTGGCGCTCGCTCGGCGCGCGCGGGTGCTCACGGATCGGTGGAGCGGAACTTGCCGTCCTGTAGGACGAAGCGGGTGGGGCCGTCGATGCGCCGCTCGGCGATGGAGTGGGCGGGATCTCCGGGGAGGACGAGCGCCACCGCCCCGCCCTCCTGGTGCAGCTCGGGCTCGATGGGAGCGGGGACGCGGGCGCGCGCGGCGGCCATCGCGGCGTCGATCGAGGGGTGTCCCGCGAGCTGCTCGACGGTGCGGAGGGTAGGGGGCGGGAGGCTGATCTCGCCGGCCTCGAACTTCTCGAGCGCTCGCACGGGAGCGAGCCACTCGCCCGCCGTCACTTCGATGCGATCGTGCGCGGCCTCCTGGAGGCGCGGCGCGCGGGCGAGGAAGAAGCGCGCGTCGTAGCGGCGCTTCTCCACGGTCGGCGTGACCCAGCGAGACCACGGCGTCAGGGCGTCGGCGCGGAGCGTGATGTCGTGCTCCGCGAGGATGGGGAGGAGCGCTCCCCCCTCGTTCAAGGCGGCCCGGCTCGCGGTCAGCTCGGCCTCGTCTGCGCCGTCTCCGAGCAGGACGCCGGCCTCTTCGAAGGTCTCGCGCAGCGCCGCGACGTGGAGAGCGAGGCATCGCCGGCCGTCGCTCTCGCCCATCATCGACGCCGCCTCTTCGGCGCTGCGTCCCGAGACCCGGGAGAGGGTGGCGTCCTGCGCGTCGGCCTCGTCGACCGTACCGCCGGGGAAGACGTACGCGCCCGCCATGAAGCCGCTCTTGGCGTGGCGCTTCACCATGAAGACGGAGAAACCGTCTTGCTCATCACGCACGAGGATGACGGTCGCCGCGTCGCGCGGAGCCACGGCGGGCGCGTCGGGATCGAGCTCGAGCACGAGGGAGTGCTCAGCCCTCGAGCACGCGCGTGGTCGGCACGCCGATGGCGTTCGCGAGCCGGGCGATCGTCTCGAGCGAGGGCGTGTGCCGCCCCGCTTCGACGCGGGCGATGTTCGGGCGGTGGATGCCGGTGCGCCGCGCGAGCTCCGCCTGCGTGAGGCCGGCCGCGAGCCGCAGCTCGCGGATCCGCTGGCCGAGCTTCACGCCGTCGACCTGTCCGTTGGTCGCGCCGTTGTTCGCGCCCGCGAGCAGGCTCTTCCGGGCGACGGTCGCGGCGGTGAGCTCGATCGTGCTGCCGCTCTCGAGCGTGAGCACGGCGCGGGTGGCCTCGTCCTCGAGGGAGATCTCCTCGATGTCGGTGCCGTCGTCCTCTTCGATGTGGTCGCGCTCCACCAGGACCGCGTTGCCGTCCGAGAAGATCGCGAGCAGCTCGCCGCCGCGCGGGGACACGGTGAGGTACTCGAAGCGACGCGCGCGTCCCGCGTCCGTCCGGCGCGCGAGCGCGGCGACGATGCGGCCGACGTCTTCGGGTCGCCGGGCCACGAGGCCGGCGCAGAGATCGTCGAGGATGTCGTCGATCGCCCCGACATCGATGTCGGATGGGACGCTGACGATCGGACAAGCCCCGAGCGCGCGCGCGAGGCCGACGTGCGCGAGCAGCTCGTCCTCGTCGTAGCTGCTGGCGCCGGCGTCGATGACGACGGCGGCTCCGCGCTCGAGGTGGTCGGGGAGCTGGTCGGGGCGCGCTGGGGCGCCGGCCAGGCCTGCGGACGACAGCGCCTGCTTCCACTGCTGCTCGAAGAGCGAGCGGTCGGTGAACAGCGTGACCGTCGTCTGCGTCGTCGCAGCTGACATCTTTCCTCCGGCTGCGCGGCTCGCGCTTCCTGCGGGGGATCCGTTCCCGCGTGCGTCGCCATGCTGAGCGTCACGCGTGAGGGTGCGCGAGGTCGCGCGACTCGTTTCGGTCTTGGTCTTCACGGCGTCCTCTCGATCCATCTACGGCAGAGGTGCACGGAACTGTCATGACATCGGTCGATCGTCACGTCGGCCTCTCTCTGAATCGCTCCTCGCGCGCACACCGCGTCGATGGACGGCGCCCCGCGCGGAGGGCCGCCGTCGGAGCACAAGGAGGAGATGGAGAGCTCGGTCATGGTCCGTTCGCTGCGACGGTTTCGAGCGTTGGTCGGCGCCGTTCTCACGGAGCCTCCCGTCATCGTGGCTGCCCCCGTCTCCGAGAAGCCGCCCGCTTTCCAGGAAGCAGGGCGCGTCCCCGAAGTGCTCCCAACCGTCGTCCGCAGGTCGCCAATGAGGCCACGATTGAAGGCGACCTGCAAGCCGGTCGATCGACATTCGCGCGCGTCTTCCGAAAAGCGCAGTCATGCACATGGGTTCGGCGTCGAACCCACGTGTCGTCCGAGGTGGGCGCGGTCGAGAGCGCGCGAGGCGACCCTGCGCGTCGAGGGTGCACGCGGCCTTCGCGCGGGCCCGGATCCGCGTTGACACCCCCCACCTCGGTTGCTACCAAACGGCTCCCTCGGGTCCAGCGGGCCGCGAGCATCGGAGGCGGTGGTGTTCAAGTCGATCTGTATCTTCTCCGGCCATGCTCACCCCGCGCTGGCTGAGCAGATCGCCAGCTACCTCGAGGTCCCGCTCGGTCGCGCGAAGATCAGCACCTTCTCCGACGGCGAGGTGTTCGCCGAGGTGAAGGAGAACGTGCGCGGCGTCGACTGCTACGTCGTGCAGCCCACGTGCAAGCCGGTCAACGACCACCTGATGCAGCTGCTGGTGATGATCGACACGCTCAAGCGTGCGTCCGCCGGCTCCATCACCGCGGTGATGCCGTACTACGGCTACGCGCGCCAGGACCGCAAGGTCGCGCCGCGCACGCCCATCACGTCGAAGCTGGTCGCCGATCTTCTCCAGGCCGCGGGCGCCTCGCGTGTCGTGTCGATGGACCTCCACGCCGGTCAGATCCAGGGCTTCTTCAACGTGCCCTTCGATCACCTCTACGCGATGCCGGTATTCCTGAACTACCTGCAGCCGAAGCTGCAGCCCGGAAGCGTGTGTGTCTCGCCCGACGCGGGTGGGGTGGAGCGCGCGCGCGCCTACGCGAAGCGGCTGGGCTCGGAGCTCGCCATCATCGACAAGCGCCGCGCGGCCGCGAACGTCAGCGAGGTCATGAACATCGTCGGCGCGGTCGAGGGCCGCGACTGCGTGATCATCGACGACATGGTCGACACCGCCGGCACGCTCACCAACGCCGCCAAGGCGCTGATGGAGCGCGGCGCGAAGCGTGTCTTCGCAGCGGCCACGCACCCGGTCCTCTCGGGTCCGGCCATCGACCGCATTCGCGACTCGGTCATCGAAGAGGTCGTCGTCACCGACACCATCCCGCTCCGCGAAGAAGCGCTGAACGTCGGCAAGTTCAAGGTGCTCTCGGTCTCGCGTCTCCTCGGCGAGGCGATCAAGCGCATCCACAACTCCGACTCGGTGTCCTCTCTCTTCGTCTGAGCGCTCCGCGCTCGACAAATCGCTTCGCGATCCTTTGGGCCGGAGGGCTGGACGCGGTCGCGCCTGTCGTCGGCGTGCGTTCCGGGTTGGCGTCCTTTCGCCGCTTGCCCGCGCGCCGCAGCCGTCGCGAGGCGAGCCCGCTCGTGGTCGATCCGTGCTCGGGGCGAGACCGGCGTGGGCGAGGGGAGGAGAAGACGAGGTTCCGCTCTCTTGGCCACAACCGAGATCTGGCGTCCGCGCCCCCGCCACCTCGTCCGCGACCGACTGAGTCCGCCACCTCGTCCGCGACCGCCACCGAGTCCGCCACTTAGCTAGTCCGCGACCGAGCCGGCGACCGCCACCGAGTCCGCCACCGCGTCTGCGACCGCGTCCGCCACCGAGTCGGCGACCGCCGCCGCGTCTGCGACCGCGTCCGCCACCGAGTCCGCCACCGCGTCTGCGACCGCGTCCGCCACCGAGTCCGCCTCCGAGTCCGCCTCCGAGTCCGCCATCGAGTCGGCGACCGCCACCGAGTCCGCCACCGCGTCTGCGACCGCGTCCGCCACCGCGTCTGCCACCGAGTCCGCCACCGAGTCCGCCTCCGAGTCCGCCTCCGAGTCCGCCTCCGAGTCCGCCACCGAGTCCGCCTCCGAGTCCGCCTCCGAGTCCGCCTCCGAGTCCGCCTCCGAGTCCGCCACCGCGTTCGTCGCCGAGTCCGCCACCGCGTCCGCCACCGCGTTCCGCCACCGCGTTCCGCCACCGCGTTCCGCCACCGCGCCCGCGTCAGCCACGCGCCCGCCACCGAGTTTGGCGACCGCGATCGCCACCCATACGTGACCGATCAGCGAAGGCGGGATGCGGCGCGCGACGGCGCGAGACACGGCCTCGCCGCGGGGCTCGCGCTTCTCAGCTGAGGGTCGCCTTGAGGGCGGAGGGCGTCATGCCCTCGAGCGGCAGCGCGAAGACGTCGCGATGGGTACCGAGCCGATCGAAGGCCCATGCGGCTCCCGCATCCCGCATCCCGCATCCCGCATCCCGCATCCGCCCGCATCCCGCTCCCGCCCGCATCCCGCTCCCGCTTCCGCTCCCGCATCCGCATCCCGCATCCCGCTCCCGCTCCCGCGTCCGCTCCCGCATCCCACTCCCGCTCCCGCTCCCGCTCCCGCTCCCGCTCCCGCTCCCGCTCCCGCTCCCGCATCCCGCTCCCGCTCCCGCTCCCGCTCCCGCTCCCGCTCCCGCTCCCGCTCCCGCTCCCGCCCGCATCCCGCTCCCGCTTCCGCTCCCGCATCCGCATCCCGCATCCCGCATCCCGCTCCCGCTCCCGCTCCCGCTCCCGCGTCCGCATCCCGCTCCCGCTCCCGCTCCCGCTCCCGCTCCCGCTCCCGCTCCCGCTCCCGCTCCCGCTCCCGCTCCCGCTCCCGCTCCCGCTCCCGCTCCCGCTCCCGCTCCCGCATCCCGCATCCCGCATCCCGCATCCCGCATCCCGCATCCCGCATCCGCATTCCGCATCCGCGTCCCGCAGCCGCATCCCGCTGGCGCATCCCGCAGCCGCATCCCGCTCCGCTCCCGACCGCGGTGTCCGACCCGCGAGCGCGCCCGACTCCGCCGCCCGTGTGTGCATCCAGCGCACGGCTGGGATTGCGTCCTACAGCGACGCGGCGCGTTGGCCCCGCTCCCCCGAGCTGACCTTCCGGACCACGTGGCCGAGGGCAGGCTCTCGCCTGCGGCGGGCGCCCATGCGAAGCGCGCCGCGCTGGCGACGCCGCGGGATTCGTGTCATGAGGCCGAGCCCCCGAGGCGGTGATCCGTCCGGGGCCCACTCGAAAGGAAGAGACGAATCATGGATGCCAAGACGCTATCGGCTGAGGTCCGCGAGCACCGCGGAAAGGGGCCGGCGCGTCAGCTCCGCAACCGCGGGCTGATTCCGGCCGTGTTCTATGGACCCGAAACCGAGACGGTGGCGATCAGCTGCTCGCCGGTGGAGCTCGAGCGGCTCATCACCGGCAAGTACGCGCGCAACCAGCTCATCGAGCTCGAGGTCGCCGGCGACAAGAAGCTCGCCGTGGTGAAGGACCTCGAGGTCGACCCGGTCACGCGCGAGCTGCTGCACGCCGACTTCTACTCGGTCTCCAAGGAGCGCGCGGTCAACACGACCGTGCCGTTCGAGACCAAGGGTCGGGCGCTCGGTGTCCAGAAGGGCGCGGCGCTGCGGAAGCACTACCGCGAGCTGCCCATCAAGGCGTTCCCGCAGAACGTCCCCGCCGCGATCGTGCTCGACGTCGCGCCGCTCGACATGGGCGCCGTCGTCCGCGTCTCGGACCTCGTGCTCGACGAGGGTGTCGAGGTCACCTACCCGCCGACCCGCCGCGTTCTCATGATCGAGGCCAAGGAGCGGAAGAAGAAGGAAGACGAGGAAGAGACCGCCGAGGCGGCTCCCGCAACCTGAGCGACGTGAGTCGTGGGCCGGGCGCTCCATCGTGAGCGCCCGGCGACTGACTGGCCGTGTTCCTCTTCGTCGGACTGGGCAACCCGGGCCCCAAGTACGCCGCCAACCGCCACAACGTGGGGTTCATGGTGGTGGAGCGCCTCGCCGGCGCCGAGCCTTTCCGCGAGAAGCTGCCCTTCCGTGTGCAGCTGAAGGGGCGCTTCGCCAAGGTCCGCCTCGCGGGCGAGGACGTCGTGCTCCTCGAGCCGCTGACCTTCATGAACGACTCCGGGGAGTCGGTTCAGGCGGCGATGGCCTTCTTCGAGGTCCCCCTCGAGCGCGTCCTCGTCGTGCACGACGAGCTGGACCTGCCCTTCGAGACGGTGCGCTTGAAACGGGGCGGCGGGGCGGCGGGGCACAATGGGCTCAAGTCCATCATCCAGCACTGCGGCGGGCCGGACTTCCTGCGCCTCCGGGTCGGCATCGGCCGGCCCGAGCGGGGCGCCGTGTACCAACACGTGCTGAGCGATTTCTCATCCGACCCGTCATCCGACGAGGGCGCCCGCTTGCCCGATGTGCTAGAAGACGCGACCCGCGCCGCGAAGGCGGTCATCGAGGTCGGCATCTCGGCCGCGATGAACGAAGTCAACGCGCGGAATCGGTAACCTGAAAACCAGCGTCGCGGTCTCGAGAGTCCGCGGCTCCTCGCTCTCGCCTGGTGCGGGGGCATTGCCCGAGAGGAACTTCATGAGCGCAGCAACCACGCAGCTCGCGCGCGAGTACGAGCTCGTCTACATCCTGCGGCCGTCGGTGAACCCGTCGGACGCCCGCAAGGTGGCAGACCGCATCACCCAGATCGTCGACAACCGTGGCGCCAAGCTCACGCGCGTCGACAACTGGGGCAAGCGCAAGCTGGCCTACCCCATCAAGAAGCACACGCGCGGCCACTTCGTCCTGGTCAAGCTCGTCGGCGGCAACGACGTCGTCGCGGAGCTCGAGCGGAACCTCCGCAACCTCGACGACGTGATGCGCTGGCAGACGATCCGCACCGAGGTCGAGCACGACCTGGGCAGCCTCGAGGTCGACCCGGACGAGGTCGAGTTCAAGGACATCGAGGCGAGCGAAGAGGACGAGCAGGACCCGACGTTCGAGGAGCGCCTCGGCATGAAGCCGCGTGAGCGTCACGAGGCCAAGGCGGACCGGGACTCGGACGACAGTGACTCGGACGACGACAGCGACTCGGACGACAGCGACTCGGACGACGACAGCGACTCGGCTTCGAAGTCGGATTCGAAGTCGGATTCGAAGAGCGAGTCCGACGCCGAGGCGAAGGATGACGACGCGAAATCGGAGGAGGAGTAATCATGGCTGACGACAACGACGCCGGAGTCGGCGACATCGTTCGCAAGGCGAGCCGCGCGGACGACCCGCTCGGGATCCGTCGCAAGTCCGGCCGCAAGCGCGCCCCCGCGTTCGTGAACGAGACGGACTTCGTCTTCGACTACAAGGACCCGCAGACCCTGCGCCACTTCATCACGGAGCGCGGCAAGATCGTGCCCCGGCGCATCAGCGGCCTGACGGCGAAGCAGCAGCGCGAGCTCACGCGCCAGATCAAGCGCGCGCGCATGATCTCGCTGCTGCCCTACACGGCGGTGAGGTGAGCCATGGCGAAGACCACGGTCCAGGTGGTGCTCCGCGACGACGTGGAGAACCTCGGTCGCTCCGGTGAGCTCGTTCGAGTGAAGCCGGGCTACGCCCGCAACTTCCTCCTCCCGCGCGGTCTCGCGGCGGTCGCCACCCATGGCAACGTCGCGCGGATCGAGCACGAGAAGAAGGCCGCCGTCGCGCGGGCCAAGAAGCTGCGCGCCTCCGCTGAAGAGCGGAAAGCGGAGCTGTCGAAGGTCAGCGTCCAGATCGCCGCGCAGGCGGGCGAGAACCAGAAGCTCTTCGGGTCGGTCGGCTCGAAGGACATCGCCGAGGCGCTCGCGGCCAAGGGTGTCGAGGTGGATCGCAAGAAGATCCAGCTCGACGAGCCCATCAAGGAGCTCGGCGATCACGAGGTCACGATCAAGATCGGCTACGAGGTGACGGCGACCATCAAGGTCGCGGTCGTCGCGGCCAGCTGAGCGCTCGACTCGTGAAGGAGCGGGGTGATCGGCGTCGGCCGGTCACCCCGTTTCTCATTCCGTCCCTCTTCCTCGTTCCGTCCGTCGTTTCCGTCAGTCCACACGGACCCGCAGCGTCCGTATCCTCGATGCGACCTTCCCCGAGCCGCACTCTGGTGTTAAACCGGTCCGTTCCATGGTGATGCCCGATCCGCAGTCTTTCGATCCCGGGCCTTTCGGTGGCGAGCGACCGTCCGGTGGCGGCCGCGTCCCGCCCCACTCGCTCGACGCGGAGCGCGCCGTGCTCGGCGGGATCATGCTCGAGAACAACGCGCTCAACTCGGCGACGCAGATCCTCTCGCCCGAGGACTTCTACAGCCGCGCGAACGCGACCATCTTCGAGGGCATGGTGGAGCTCTTCCGCCGCTCGATGCCGGTGGACCTCGTCACGCTCCGCGCGTGGCTCGTCGACCGCGGCGCGCTGCAGAAGGGTGGCGGAGACGAGCACCTCCTCTCGCTCACCGAGACCATCCCCACGGTCGAGAACATCGAGCACCACGCCATCATCGTGCGCGACAAGGCGGTGGTCCGGCGGCTCATCACGCGCTGCCACGAGATCGCGGCCAAGGGCTACGGCGACTACGGCCCGGTGGAGGAATTCGTCGACGAGGCGGAGAAGCAGATCTTCGACGTCGCCAAGCAGTCGGCGCGCGCGCCCTACGAGCACATCAAGGACGTGGTGATCCGGACCTTCGAGCAGGTCACCACCGCGGCGGAGCGCAAAGAGAAGATCACCGGCATGCCGACGGGCTTCACCAAGCTCGACAAGATGACGGCCGGCCTCAAGGGCGGCGAGCTGATCATCGTCGCCGGGCGCCCCGGCATGGGCAAGACGGCGTTCGCGCTCAACGTCGCGCTCAACGCGTGCGCGGCGCGCGACTCACCGGTGGCGGTGTTCTCGCTCGAGATGGCCAAGGAGGAGCTCGCCCGTCGTCTCCTCTGCAGCGAGGCGCGCGTCGACGGCGGTCGGATGCGGACCGGCATGCTCAGCCGCGAGGACTGGACGCGGCTGACCAGCGCGGCGGGGACGCTGACCAACCTCGGCCTCTACATCGACGACACGCCCGCGCTGAGCATCACGGAGCTCCGCGGCAAGGCGCGGCGCCTCAAGTCCGAGCACGGCCTCGGTCTCATCGTGATCGACTATCTCCAGCTGATGCGCGCCGGCTCCAAGGTGGAGAGTCGCGAGAAGGAGATCTCGGAGATCAGCCGGTCGCTCAAGGGGCTGGCGAAGGAGCTGTCCATCCCCGTGATGGCGCTCTCGCAGCTCAACCG
This sequence comes from Sandaracinaceae bacterium, assembly GCA_040218145.1. Taxonomy (GTDB): domain Bacteria; phylum Myxococcota_A; class Polyangia; order Polyangiales; family Sandaracinaceae; genus JAVJQK01. Next base: position 25,989 of record JAVJQK010000024.1, read on the forward strand.
CGGCGTCGAGACGCGGAGCGGCAAGGACAAGCGGCCGCAGATGAGCGACCTCCGTGAGTCCGGCGCGATCGAGCAGGACGCGGACGTGATCATGTTCATCTACCGCGAGGAGTTCTACAACCGCGACGATCCGGAGCTTCGCGGCATGGCCGAGGTGATCATCGGCAAGCAGCGCGCGGGCCCCGTCGGCATCGTCAAGTGCCGCTTCTTCCACGAGTACACGCGCTTCGAGAACCTCGCCGACGAGGACTACGACGACGGCTACGGCGGCGGTGGGGGCGGCGGCGCGCCGGCCATCGATCCGGGCCCCGACGACTTCGCGGATCCCTGAGACCGCGCCGCGTGCGGTAGTCTGAGCCGTGGCCGACGAGCCGGTGTCCGAGGAGAGCTCAGCAGAGGATCAGGGCCCCGCCCTCGGGACGGTGCTCGAGGGCCGCTATGAGCTCGTCGACCATCTCGGCCAGGGAGGCGTGGGCTGGGTCTATCGCGCCAAGCACCTGCGCCTCGACACCGAGGTGGCGATCAAGATGCTGCAGGCGCCCTACGCGCAGCACGAGCTCTTGCGTCCGCGGTTCGAGCGCGAGGCGCAGGCGCTGGCCGCGCTGCGCCACCCCAACATCGTCTCGCTGACCGACTACAGCATCGCGGCGGACGGCCACCCCTACCTCGTGATGGAGCTGCTCGAGGGCCGTACGCTCACGGAGCTGATCGGGGAGGGCCCGGTGCCGGAGGATCGCGCCCGGCGTGTGCTCTCGGGCACGCTCGACGCGCTGATCTACGCGCACGGTCGCGGCTTCGCGCACCGGGATCTGAAGCCGGGCAACATCTTCCTGGTCGAGCTCCCGACCGACCCCGACCACGTGAAGATCCTCGACTTCGGCTTCGTGAAGCTGATGGGCGCGGCGGAGACCGAGAGCCGCCCCGCGCTGACGCGCAGCGGCATCGCGTTCGGCACGCCGAGCTACATGTGCCCCGAGCAGGCGACCGGCGCGCCGACGGATCCGCGCGCCGATCTCTACGCGGCGGGCGTGGTCTTCTTCGAGATGCTCGCCGGTCGCAAGCCCTACGTGGGCGAGATCCCCGAGGTGATCCGCGCGCACCTCACCGAGCCGGTGCCGGCGCTCTCGGTCGGAGGCGCGCCGATCGCGGCGTCGCCGCCGCTGCGCGAGCTCTTCGAGCGGGCGATGGCCAAGGCGCCGGGCGATCGATACCAGAGCGCGCGCGAGATGAAGTCCGCCCTCGAGGCGCTCCCCTCACCGTGCACCCGCCCCGCCTCGGGGCAGCTGGTGACGACGGACATCTCGATCGTCGAGGAGCACACCGAGCCCGCGACGCCGGCGCAGGTGATGAAGGCGCGCGCCGCGTCGGAGGACTCCATTCGCATCCCCCAGAAGCGAGGGCCGCTGGGGTGCCTGTTCGCGCTGGTCGCGATCGCGGCCGCGGTCGGAGGGGGCTGGTGGTACGCGCACGAGAGGGGCTGGGGGCCCGAAGAGATGTGGGCCGCGCTCTCGAGCCGGGTGGGGGGAGGAGAGGACGGCGCGGCCGCGGGGGCTTCGGATCGCTCTGGGTCCGCGCCGGAGTCGGATCCCGCGTCCGCATCCGATCCCGCTTCCGATCCCGCGTCCGCTTCCGATCCCGCATCCGCGACCGATCCCGCATCCGCATCCGCGGCCGATCCCGCATCCGCATCCGCTTCCGCGACCGATCCCGCGTCCGCGTCCGATCCCGGATCCGCCTCCGCGACCGATCCCGGATCCGCCTCCGCGACCGATCCCGCATCCGCGACCGATCCCGCATCCGCCTCCGCGACCGATTCCGCATCCGCTTCCGCGACCGATCCCGCTTCCGATCCCGACGTCGATCCGGCGTCCGATCCAACCGCCCTCGACGGGGCCCCAGACCCCGAGCGCAGCCCATGGCGCACCGCTCCCGCCGACGCGACGCTCTCCGCGGCGCGGCGACGCGTGGTCGAGACCGGGCGGCCTCTCTCCGCCGCGGCGGAGCGTCGGCTGCGGCGCTACGTGCGGGAGCATCGGAGCGATCCGCGCTCGCATCTCGTGCTCGCCGAGCACTTCCTGGCCCGGGGCTTCGAGACGGCCGCGGTGCAGCGCTACTCGCTCGCGCAGCGCGTCGACGAGGACGCGAAGCACGACCCGCGCATGCTCGCGAACCTCGTGCACCTCGCGTCTCGGCCGACCACCTCGGCGCAGGCCGCCGCGCTCCTCCGGGACATCTATGGCGAAGCCGGGCTCGCGGCCGTCGACGCGCGCCTCGCGTCGGGCGAGCTGGACGAGGAGCATCGCGCGAGGCTGCGGGCGTCTCGCGCCGTGGTGGCCGCGCCTCCGTAGCTTGCTGTATCGACGGTCGATACGTTGCGGGGGAGGCGTGGGGGAACGACCCTCCGAAGGGGCGGCGATCCGGAGTAGAGTCGGGGCATGCGACGATGGCAGAGCGGGCTCGCGATGGTTTGCGCATTCGGTTGGTGCGTCGGGTGTGGGGGCGCGACGCCCACGCCCCGCAGCGCCGCGACGCCGGCGGCGTCGGTCGATCCGGCGGCGTTCCTCGAGCGGGTCGGCGCGGAGTCGACCGCGCTGCTGCAGCGGCCGAGCCTCTCTCTCGACGAGCTCGAGGCGGCGCGGGTGGAGGCGCGCGGGCAGGAGCGACGACAGGCCACCCGGAACCTCGTCGTCGGGTTGATGTTCGCGGCCCAAGACGCCGAGGGGCGCGACGCGAGGCGCCACCGACGCCGCGCCGACCGGCTCGCCGACGCGACCGTGCGCGGGAGCCGGGACCGCGACCTCGCGGCCGAGATCGCCTTCGTGAAGCTCTGGATGGCCTGGCGGAGCGGAGCGAGGAACGCGGCGAGGCTCGCCGAGCGGTTCACCGAGCGGCACACGCGCTCGGGGCAGCTGGTGGCGCTCGCGTGGATGGTGCGGGGCGAGATCGCGTTCGACGAGGAGCGGCACGAGGACGCCGTCGCCGCGTGGCGCTTCGCCTTCGGCCAGATCGGCACGCCGCTCTATGCCTACGCGCTCTACCGCACCGCCTCGGCGCGGCAGGCGCTCGGCCAGGCCGACGAGGCGGAGCAGGCGCTGGCCGAGGTGGAGCAGCTCGGCTGTGACGCCGAGGCGCACGCCGAGATCCGTCGCGTCTCCCTGGCCGCCGCGAGCGAGAACGGGCGCGGCATGCGCGTCGACGTCGACGGAGTGACGCGGCCCGCGGCGTGCCCGGTGCCGAGCGAGGACGACGAGGAAGAAGAGCAGGGCTGGCGACCGGCGGAGTGACGCCGATCGACGCGCACTTTCCCCATTCGTGGACGGGCGGGTATCCTCCCGCGCTGGGATGGAGGGACGATGACTCCTCGCGCGCTGCTCGCCACGCTCACGCTGTTCACGCTCTCGCTCGCGCCGGGGCTCGCCCACGCCGGCGGCTTCGAGTTCGCCGGGCCCGGGACCCGCGCGCTCGGCCGCGGCGGCGCGTTCATGGCGCGCGCCGACGACCCGATGGCGCTCGGCTACAACCCGGCCGCGCTCGCCTTCCTGCCGGGCTACCAGCTCCAGCTGGGCAGCCACCTCATCTTCTACGACGCCTGCGTGAACCGACCGGGCGGGTACGACGACAGCGACGTGTCGGGGAGCTGGGCGTTCGAGAGCCAGTTCGGGGCGCCCGACTCGACCGACCCCACCAACTGGGTCAACCAGCCTTTCCCGCAGGTCTGCCGCGATGGGCTCCCGGGGCCGAGCCCGCAGCTCGTCTTCACCATGCACCCGATGCCCGGGCTCGGGATCGGCGTCGGCATCCTCGCGCCGTCGGGCGTCGGCAGCGGGCACTGGGGCAGTGACGACGGGACGATCGACGTCAATGGGCGGTCCCTGCCCACGCCCACACGATACGGGCTCGTGAGTCAGGAGCTGTTGTTGTTCTACCCCTCGGTCGGCATCGGATACAGCCCGGTGGAATGGCTGAGCTTCGGCGTGACCCTTCAGTGGGGCATCGCGGTCGTCGACTTCGTGAACCACACGAGCGCGGGCGCCGGTCACGAGGATCCGGGCGATGATGTGCGCACGAATCTGCAGGCCTTCGACGGGTTCGTGCCCGCGGCGATCTTCAGCGCTCACATCGTGCCGATCGATCAGATGGACATCACGCTGATGGCGCGGGTCAGCGACGGGATCGACGCGGGCGCGACCCTGAACCTGACCACCGGCACCTACGGCACGGGCGAGGTCGGGAGCTTGAGGCCGCTGCGCACCGAGCTCCCGGGGACACGGCTCCAGACCGGGCTGCCGATGCAGTTCGGGCTCGGCGTCCGATACGCCGATCGGACCGAGCGTCGCTATCGCGATCCCGAGGAGGCGGGGCGTGTCACGGGCCGCATCGAGGACCAGATGCAGAACGAGGTCTGGGACATCGAGCTGGACCTCGTCTACACGTACAACGGGGCGGTGAAGGACTTCGTGGTCACGCCCCCCGACGGCGCCGCGGCGAACCTGTGCGAGGCGGACGGGACGGATGACCCCGACGGTTGCATCAGCCGCTTCGACGCCCCCCTGCCCGGACAGCTTCCGCTTCCGCACGGCTGGCGCGACCAGTTCTCCGCCCGTCTGGGCGCGGACTGGAACGTGATCCCCGGCACGCTCGCGCTGCGCGCGGGATCGCACTTCGAGACCAGCGGCCTGAACTCACGGTTTCAGATTCAGGACGTCCTCCCGGGCATGCGGCTCGGCTTGCACCTCGGCGCGACGTTCCGCTTCGACATGGTCGACTTCTCGATCGCCTACGCACACATCTTCCAGTGGAGCGAGACGGTCAGCGCTGCCGACGCCAACTACCGTCACGTTGCCGCCACCGGGGACGTCGGCCAGTGTGAAGCGGTGCCTGGAGACGACGGGACGGCGTACGATCCGGGGCGGCCGGTCACCGATCGGGGCTGCTATCCGCAGGGCTTCGGCAACCCCGTCAACGCGGGGACCTACGCGGCCGAGTTCAACGTGGTGAGCGCCTCGGTGCGCCTTCACTTCCGCTGAGCGTGCGCCACGGGCCGGAGCAGGATACTTCCAAGGGGTGGGAGTCTGGCAACGGCCCGGCACGCGGCGGATGCTCGTCGCGAACGATCACTTCGAGGTGGTCGACGACGGCGCGATCGTCTGGGCGAGGCGCACGGCCACCGGGTTCGAGACGCCCAAGGAGGTCTCCGACGTGCACGCGGACATCGTGCGCGTCCTCGACCGGCTCCCGCGAGACGCGCGGCAGCTCTTCCTCGATCTGCGACGCGCGGTCGGGCGCAACGACCCCGAGTTCGAGCAGGCGCTCGCCCCCCACCGGAAGCGCTTCCTCCACGGCTGGGTGCGCACGGTGATCCTCGTCCGCAGTCAGGTGGGGCGGATGCAGGTGCAGCGGCACGGCGGCGACGACGGCGGCAAGCCCATCGTGGTGACCGATCCGGCCGAGGCGGCGCGCCTGCTGGGGGTCGACGCGATCGAATGACGCCCTGGGTGAGCCTCGAGACGCACGGCGCGCGCGCCGTCCGCGTGATCCGCCACGACGTCCCCTTCGACACGCTCGAGGACGTGGTGACGGCGTATGGCGGCGCGGCTGACGCGCTCGAGCGGATGGATCGCGCGCGGATGGGGGTGGTGGTCGATCTCCGGAGCGCCCCCAGCCGCAACGATCCCGCGTTCGAGGCGACGGTGGCGCCGCTGCGAAAGCGGCTCTTCACGGACTTCGCGCGCCGCGCGGTCCTGGTGCGGAGCGCGGTGGGCAAGCTCCAGGTGAAGCGCCACGCGGCGCAGGACGGAATCGACGTGGAGGTCTTTCACGACCTGGACGAGGCCGTCGCCTGGATCTCGACGCCGTGAGAGAGCGCCTTGGGGGCGGACCTCGGACGCGATACCCAGGGCTCGGAGTAGGAGGAACCCTTTGCGCATCCAGATCCTCGGTGGCGGACCCGGCGGGCTCTACGCGGCCATCCTGCTCAAGCTGCGGGAGCCGTCGCACGACATCCACGTCATCGAGCGCAACGCGCCCGACGACACCTTCGGGTGGGGCGTGGTCTTCAGCGACGAGACGCTCGGCAACCTCGAGGAGGCGGACCCGGTCGTCTATGGCCGCATCACCGAGTCGTTCGCCTACTGGGACTCCATCGACATCCACTACCGCGACGCGTGCGTCCGCAGCGGTGGCCACGGCTTCTGCGGCATGTCCCGGAAGCGCCTCCTCCAGATCCTTCAAGAGCGGGCGAGAGACCTCGGCGTCGAGCTCACGTTTCGGACCGAGGTGGAGGACCTCGAGCGGCTGAAGGCGGAGGCCGATCTCCTGATCTGCGCCGACGGGGTCAACAGCAAGGCCCGCGCGCTGTGGGCCGATCACTTCGAGCCCAGCGTGGAGCCGCGCAAGAGCCCTTACATCTGGTTCGGCTCGCCCGCGAGCTTCGAGGCGTTCACGTTCAGCTTCCGCGACAACGACCACGGCATCTTCCAGATCCACGCCTATCAGTTCGAGGCGGAGACGAGCACGGTCATCGTCGAGACCGACGAGGAGACCTGGAAGCGAGCCGGCCTCGACACGGCGAGCACCGAGGAGAGCATCGCCTACTGCGAGCAGCTCTTCGCGGCGGAGCTGGGTGGGGCGCCGCTGCTCGCGAACCGCTCGAGCTGGATCCGCTTCCAGACCGTGAAGTGCGCGCGCTGGCACTTCGAGAACGTGGTCCTGCTCGGCGACGCCGCCCACACCGCGCACTTCTCCGTGGGCTCGGGCACCAAGCTGGCGATGGAGGACTCGATCGCGCTCGCGGACGCTCTGGGCGCGCACGCGGATCTCGAGGCGGCCCTGGACGCCTACGAGGCGGACCGCGGCGAGTGGGTCGGCCGAACGCAGAAGGCGGCCCAGCAGAGCCTCGAGTGGTTCGAGGACGTGGGGCGCTACTGGCACTTCGAGCCGATCCCGTTCGCCTTCAGCCTCCTCACTCGCTCGCGACGTATTACGCATGAAAACCTGCGGTTGCGCGACGAGGCGTTCGTGGAGCAGGCGGACCGCTGGTACCTCGAGCACGTGGGGCAGCCGACGCCTCCCGAGGGGGTCAAGCCGCGCAGCCCCATGTTCACGCCCTTCGCCCTGCGCGACATGCAGCTCGACAACCGCGTCGTGGTCTCTCCCATGTGTCAGTACAGCGCCGTCGACGGCGTGCCGAGCGACTGGCACATGGTGCACCTCGGCTCGCGGGCGATCGGCGGGGCTGGCCTCGTCTTCGCCGAGATGACCAACGTGGCCCCCGAGGCGCGCATCAGCCCCGGGTGCACGGGCCTCTGGAACGAAACGCAGCGCGACGCGTGGAAGCGCATCGTGGACTTCACGCACGCCAACAGCCGCGCGAAGATCGCCATGCAGCTCGGCCACGCCGGGCGCAAGGGCTCCACCAAGCTGCTCTGGGAGGGCATGGACGAGCCGCTCGAGCAGGGGAACTGGGAGATCGTCGGGCCGTCGCCCATTCCCTACGGGCCGCGCAGCCAGACGCCGCGGCCGATGACGCGCGCCGACATGGACCGCGTCTGCGAGCAGTTCGTGCGCGCGACGAAGCTGGCGGAGGAGGCGGGCTTCGACCTGCTGGAGATTCACTTCGCGCACGGCTACTTGCTCTCGAGCTTCCTGACGCCGGTGAGCAACCAGCGGGACGACGGCTACGGGGGCAGCCTCCACAACCGCATGCGTTTCCCGCTCGAGGTGTTCGACGCCTGCCGCGCGGTGTGGCCCAAGGACCGGCCGATGAGCGTGCGCATCAGCGCCACGGACTGGGTGGAGGGGGGCTTCGACTCGGACGACTCGCTGGTCGTGGCCGCGGCGCTGAAGGAGCGAGGCTGCGACATCATCGATGTCTCGTCGGGGCAGACCACGCCGGACGCCCAGCCGATCTACGGGCGCTGCTACCAGACGCCCTTCGCGGATCGGATCCGCAACGTCGTCGGCATCCCCACGCTGACGGTGGGCAACATCACGAGCCACGATCAGGTCAACACGATCCTGCTCGCGGGGCGCGCGGATCTCGTCGCGCTGGCGAGGCCGCACCTCCGTGATCCGTACTTCACGCTGCGGGCGGCGGAGGAGCTCGAGGAGCACGGCGTGACCTACCCGCCGCAGTACCAGGCGGCCAAGCCGCGTCGGCGGTGAGCGGCGTCGCGGAGCTCGCCGATCGGCGGGCCGACCCGCGGCGCGTCGCGCGCTGGATGGCGCTCGTCGCGTGCGTGTGTGCGGCGCTCGGCCCCCTCGCCGCGGAGCGGCTGCTGGCGACGGCGGATCGAGAGACGGAGGGCGGGCCGCTGCTCCGCGCGCTCGCCTCGGACGCCGCTCCGACCGGGCCGCCGGGCAGGGTGGTCGTCTTGCTCGTCGACGGATTGCGCCGTGACGAGGCGGCGCGCCTGCCCGCGTGGCGACGCCTGGCGCCGGAGTCGGTCACGGGGACGGTCGCGCTGGACGAGCCGACCCTCAGCCGGCCCTACTACCATGCGCTCTTCACGGGGGTCCCGCAGGACGCGTCCGGGGTGCGCAGCAACCGCTTCGGGTCGCGCGCGCGGCACGACTCGGTGATGGACCGGGTCCGCGCGGCGGGCGGCGAGGTGACGGTGGTCGCCGAGGGGCTCGACTGGATGCGGCGCATGCACGGGCCGGCCGGCGGCTCGGACGCCCGAGACGCGCTCCAGGGAGAGCTCGCGGCGCGCGGATCGCCGGGGCTGCTGGTGGTGCACGTCGTGTCGACGGACCGGACCGCGCACGAGGAGGGGATCCGCGCGGCGTCGCATCGAGACGCGCTGGCGCTGACGGACGCGGTGCTGTCCAGGCTGGCCCGGATCGAAGGCGCGACGCTGGTCGTGACGAGCGATCACGGGCACCTCGACGAGGGCGGCCACGGCGGCCTCGAGCCCATCGTCGCGCGCGCCCCGCTCCTGGTTCGCGCGCCCGGGCTGGCTCCTTCGCGGCTCGACGCGCCGGTCCGCGCGCCCGCGCTCGCGCCCATGCTGTCCCACTGGCTCGGCGTGGCGCGTCCGCGGTCCGCCACCGAAGCGCCGCCCGTCGCGCTCGTGGGCGGCGCCGGGGAGGACGAGTGGTACCGGCGGGCCACCGCGCTCGTCGTCACGCACCGCGCGCTCGAGCGCGCCCGCCTCTCGCGCATGCACCGCTGGATCCTGCCGCCGCTCGCCTTCGCGCTCTTCGCGTTGATCGGGCCCATCAAGCGAGGCTTCGGCCTGGACCGCGCAGTACCCGTTGCGATGGTTCTGTGGCCGGCGCTGCTCCTCGGGCTGCACGTCGCGATGGGGCGCCCGCTCTCGCTCTCGGCGATCGACGCGCGTCCGGATCACGTGGCGCGCGTGCTCTTCCTCGGCGCGGGCGCCGCCTTGCTCGCGATCGCCCTCGCGCTCCCGCTCGCGCGTGGGGCGTTGCGGCTTCGTCTCGCGCGCGTGGCCGCGACGGTGGGCTGGAGCCAGCTCGCCGTGACGCTGCTCGCGCTGGCCTGGGTCGGGTTCGCGTTGGGGCCGTGGCCGCTCAGCCCGCTCGAGCGCTATCTGCCCCTGCTCCTCGCGGGCGCGAGCGCCGCCGCGCTGCCCGTCGTCGCGGTTTCGCTCTACGCGTCGGCGTGGGGGAGCGGCGCGCGGTAGCCACGAAGTCGCGGGCAAGGGCAGGGGCACGGGCAGGGGCAAGGGGCCGGGCGCCTGGCGGCCCCCGGGCTAGCGCGGCCGGATGATGACGGGCATGCCGTCCGAGGGGGCGAAGGTGACGCTCCGGCGGACGAGGCGGATGTCGACGCCGGGCGCGGCCTCGGGGGTGAGGTGTCGGAGCACGGTCGCGAGCACGACCTGCATCTCGTAGAGGGCGAAGGCCATGCCGATGCAGCGTCGGACGCCGCCGCCGAACGGGAAGAAGGTGTAGGGGCTCGGCTTCGCGTCCAGGAAGCGGCTCGGGTCGAAGCGATCCGGCTCGGGCCAGATGTCGGGGCTGCGGTGGGTGAGGTAGATGTTCGGCACCGCGACGACTCCGGCGGGGAGCGCGACGCCGCCGAACTCCATCGGGCGCTGCAGGCCGCGTCCCACCAAGGGCACGACGGGGTTGAGGCGCAGCGTCTCCTTGATGACCGCGTCGAGCCACTTCAGCTCGCGCACCGCGTCCGGGTCGATCTCGCCGTCCGGGAACGCCTCGTCCAGCTCCGCCTGCAGCCGCGCGAGCGCCTCGGGGTGCCGGATGAGGCGGTGAAGGGTCCAGGCGAGCGAGGTCGCGGTGGTCTCGTGCCCCGCGAGCAGCAGCGTCATCAGCTCGTCCCGCAGCTCCTGCTCGAGCATGCGCTCGCCGTTCTCGTCGGTGGCCTCGACGAGCATCGACAGGACGTCTTGCCGGTCGGAGCGACCCTCCGCGCGGCGCTCGCGGATCTGGGCGAAGAGGATGCGGTCGACCTCCTCGAGGCAGCGGCGAAGGCGGCCGCCGGGGGTGCGCGGGCCGAGGTCGACGCGAAAGGCGGGCACGAGCAAGAGCGGGTTCGAGACGCCCTCGAGCAGCTCCGAGAGCCGGGCGCGCAGCTCAGCCAGCGCGGCGCCGTCCTCCATGCCGAAGACCGTGCGCAGGATGACGTCGAGGGTGATCGCCTGCGTGTGCGCGTGAACCGAGAAGACCTCTCCCCGGGGCCAGGTGGCCATCGAGGCGAGGGTCAGATCGCGCATCGTCTCGCCGTACTGGCGCATGCGCTGGCCGTGGAAGGGCGGCAGCAGCAGCCGCCGCTGGCGCATGTGGCGCGGCCCGTCGAGCAGGAGCACGGAGTGCTCGCCGAGGATCGGCTCGAGCACCGCGTTGGCTTCGCCCGCGTGGAGATCGTCGCTCGGCCCGGTGAAGACCGCCTTGATCGCGTCGGGCGTCGACAGCGACACGAAGGGCGGCATGCCGACGAGCCGCATCGTGAACGTCTCGCCGTAGCGCGCGCGGGCGCGGCGGATGAACGAGATGGGCTTGCGGATCCAGAGGGCGGTCTGCACGGCGGCCGGCGCGGGCGGGCCCGGCGGAAGTCGCCCGTGAGCGCCGCGAGACCGCACCGTCTCGACCGCGGCGGCGAGGGAGGTGAGCACGTGCCCAGTATAGGTCAGAGATCGGCGAGGCCGAGGAGCACGAGGCAGAGATCCGCGACGTCGGTCGCGTCCGCCTCCGAGGTGCAGCCCACGGCGCGCTCGGCCTCACAGACCAGGCGCTGATAGCTCGGGGTGTCGAGGGTGCGCGGGCCCCAGACGACGACCTGGTGGTCGGCGAGGTCACCGCTCGAGAGCAGCCGGAGCTCCTCGTCGGTGCCGGCGCGTCGGTCCATCAGGACGAGGGAGATGTCGTCGCCACAGAGGCGCAGGCGGCTCAGGGTCGCCTCGACGCTGCGGGCCACGCGGAGCTCGGCGCGGGCGCCGACGAAGTGCTGGAGGGCCGTCACGGCGGCCTCGTCCTCGCACCAAAGGAGGATGGTGCAGCCGCTGGGCCGCGGGATCAGCGTGGGGATGGGCCCGGTCCGGCGACGGCGCACCGCGCGCACGCCCGACGCGGCCGCGGTCTGGGGGACTGCCTCGGGCTCGGCCTCCAGCTCGGCGTCCAGATCGAGCTCGATGTCGACCTCCACCTCTTCGAAGCGCCGCGGGGGCGGCTCGGTGGCGGGGAGCAGGAGGGCTCGGACCTGGCGGCGGGCTTCGTCCGCGCCCGCGAGCCCGAGCCGGTTGCCGAGCAGCGGGTAGAGGTGCTGGTCGATCCACGCGCCGATCTCGAGCTGCTCGTCCTCGGGACGCGCCCGCTGGATGTCCCACTTGGCCCGCCGGAGCATCTCCTCCCGGTTCATCGGGTCCATCAGGGCGTCGAGCGCCTCGTTCAGGAGGAAGGCGCGCATCTCGCGCGGGACACGCGCGGCGCGCTGGACCGGGAGGTCCGGGACGGTCAGTGCTTTCTTCCGGGCGGCGCTCATCGGTGTCCTTCGTTGCCCCTCGCCCGAGGGAACGGCCGCGCCCGCCCGATCTTGAGAGCTACTCCACGCGGTGCGCGATCTCGGGCGGCTGCTTGTGGAAGGCGTTCCGCGCCGGGTCGTTGAAGCTCTCCCAGTCCAGCGCGAAGGGCGTGATCGTGGTCTCGCCGTCCCGGGCGCGGTGCAGGGTCATGCCCATCGGGGTCACGCCGCGATAGCTGCTCCGCGGGGGTAGATCGCGGTTGTCGCGGCCGCCCGCGCTGAAGAGGGTGATGAGCAGGCCGGCGTCGTCGTCGTAGATGCGGCGGAACCCCTCCTCGACCTTCTCGTGGCCGCGCACCAGCGTCGTGCAGCCGATGCGGCGCATGAAGGACGCGAACTGCAGCTTGCCGAAGGGGAAGCGCGCCGTCTGCTCCTGCAGGGCGGCCGGGATCACGTCGGCCGCGCTCGGGTCGCTCCACATCATCTGGAAGCGGACGTCGGGGTCGTTGAGGGTGGACAGATCCTGCCAGCGCTCCTTGATGACCCGGTCGCGCGGGATGCCGGCGTGCACGAAGAGGGTCTGGTCGAAGAGCAGCACGTTGGGCAGCACGTCGAAGAGCGCCATGTAGCGTCGGAACACGTCGACGGGGAGGTGCGGCTTCAGCGAGTTGATCGCCTCGGCCGGCTTCACCCCGCCGTACACCTGCCCCTGGTACTCGATGTAGTACTCGTGGTTGCCGCGGAGCACGTAGACGTGGTCGGGGGCGCGAGTGGCCATCTCCATCACGGTCCGCAGCACGCCGTTCAGGCTGAAGATGCCGCGGTCGATGTAGTCGCCGAGCAGGACCAGCTTCGGGTTGGGGTGGTTGTCGGGGTCCTTCTTCCAGGCCTCCAGCTTCTCGAAGAAGCGCGCCTGCATGACCCCGGCCTTCAGGCAGCTGTAGCAGCCGTGCAGGTCGCCGAGCACCGTCAGCTCGTGCGCCTCGCCGTCCTTCGGCATGAGCACGTGCGTGTGTCCGTCGAGGAACGAGGCGCCCCGCTCCAGCTCGCCGACCGTCTTGGCGCCGCCGAGCCGCCCCGCCCCCGCCTTCGCCCGCCGCTCGAGGGTGTCGATCATGCGGTCGACCAGCGCGAGATCCGCCGCCACCTGTTTTTCGATCTTGGCCGGGTCGGCGCTGTAGTGGAACTCGAACTGCTGGAAGAACGGGTGGTCCGCCTCCGCCCGCACGGTGACGGGCGCGGAGACCGACGCGCGCGGCCCCTCCGAGATGTCCTCGAGCAGCTCCATCTCCACCGGGGTCTCGAGCAACGCGGCGAGCTCCGCCCGGAACTTCAGCTCCGCCGGGTGCAGCTCTCCGTCCGCGCGGATCAGCTCGTCGACGCTCTCGAGCAGGGCCTCCTGGTTGTCCCGGTCGAAGCCCTGGAACAGCTCGAAGCAGCGCTGCTTGAGCTTCGCGTGCACGAAGTCGTCGCGGCTCTCGTCCTTGGCCACGGGCTCGTGGAAGAGCTCCTCGACCTTCGCGTCGATGCGCTCGAACTTCTCGTGGAAGTGCTTGGTGAAGCGCGCCACCAGATCGGCGCGGACCTCGGGCGTGGCGTCGGGCATGCCGGTGTCCACGCGGCGCTCCACCAGCCCGCGGATCGTGTCGAGGATCAGCCCCTTCTCGGCCTCGTCGAAGTCGCCGTCGATGTAGCCGAAGGTGGTCAAAGAGAAGACGAGCGCGTCCATCTGGCGTTCGGCCACGGCCGGATCGGTGCTGAAGCGGAGCATGTCGGGAGGATACCTCCGTCTCGAAGGTGCGGACGGGGCGTCGCGTGGTTACGCTTTGCGGCGCGGCGGGGCGGCCTTAGGTCCTGCTTGGAGCGAGATTTTTGTCGGAGGCACCCCCCAGCGTCGATGAAGCGGCCGAGTACGCGGCCGAGCAAGCAGAGCTGTTCAAGGGGAGCCACCGGGCTCTGTGGCGGCGCTTCCGGCGCCAGCCGATCGAGCTCCGTCAGTTCGCCGGGCCGGAGGAGCACGTGCAGATGGTCGACCACCTCCGGGTGGCGCACCTGACGGACATGCACTTCGGGCGGGTCACCCCCGAGCGCGTGCAGCGCGAGGCGATCCGCATGACCAACGCGCAGGCGCCCGACCTCGTGGTCATCACGGGCGACTTCGTCTGCCACAGCCAGATGTATCTGGAGCAGCTGACGTCGGTGCTCTCGGAGCTCCAGGCCCCGACGATCGGCGTGCTCGGCAACCACGACTACTGGTCCGGCGCCGACGAGGTGCACCGCGCGCTCCGGAAGGCGGGCGTGGAGATCCTCAAGAACCGCAACACGGTGATCACGCTGCGGCACGAGCGGCTCCAGATCGTCGGTTTGGACGACGCCTACACCGGCCACGCGGATCGGTGGGAGGCGGTCAAGGGCCTGCGCAAGGACCTCCCGACGGTGGGGCTGAGCCACATCGCCGAGGAAGCCGACTGGCTCTGGAACCACGACGTGCCGCTCGTGCTCGCGGGCCACACGCACGCGGGGCAGGTCACGCTCGCGCGGCTGCACGAACTGGCGGTGGGCAAGCTCGCGGGACACAAGTACGTGCACGGCCTGTACGGGGCGCGCCAGAACGGCGGGCCGGCCAAGGGCGCGCTCTACGTCGGCGCGGGCATCGGGGCGGCGGTCATGCCCTTCCGCATCGGAGAGCGCGGTCGGCGCGAGGTGGCCTTGTTCGAGCTGGGGCTGCAGATCGGCTCGGTCGACGAGCACCACGAAGAGCAGGCCCCGCTGCCCGGGCGAAAGCCCACGCAGGCGCAGGTCGAGAAGCGCCGCGCGGCCGTGAAGAAGAAGGCCGAGAAGCGCGAGAAGAAGCGGCAGAAGGCCCGGAAGAAGACCTGATCAGAGCCGCGCGAGCACGCGCCGCGCGAGCGCCTCGGACGCGGTGATGCCCGGAGACTCGATGCCGACGAGGTGCACGACCCGCGCGGGCGTCTCCTCGAGCACGAAGTCCCGCTTGGCTTCTCCGGGGCCGTAGAGCTTCGGTCGCACGCCCGCGTAGTCCGGCGAGAGATCCTCGTCGCGCACTTCGGGCAGGTAGCGGCGCAGCGCGGCCCCGAAGCGCGCCGCCTTGCTCGGGTCGACGTCGTAGCGCGGCGGGCTCGGATCGCTCGCGTCGAGATACTCGGTGTCGAGATACTCGGTGTCGGGCCCCGCGCGGAAGGCCCCTCCGAGGTCCATCGTCACGTGCACGCCGAGGCCGGCCGCCGTGGGGAGCGGGTAGACCAGGCGCTGGCAGAGCCGGCCGAGCCGGGGCGCGATCGCGAAGTAGTCGCCCTTGCAGGGGCGGATGCGCCACCCGCGCGCGTCCACGTCCACGCCCGCCATCGCCGCGACCCGATCCGAGGCGAGCCCGGCCGCGTTGACGACCGCGCCCGCCCGCACCGAGAAGCGGGCGTCACCGCGGCGCGTGTCCACCTGGTAGCCGTCGCCGCGCGGCGCGAAGCCGACGACCTCGGTGTGGTACGCGAAGCTCGCCCCGAAGGCCTGCGCCTCGGCCACGTAGCTCTGGCAGAGGCCGTGCACGTCGACGATCCCGGACTCCGGGGAGCGAAGCGCGCAGCGCGCGACCACGCGCGGCTCGAGGCGCGTGATGGCCGCGCCGTCGATCAGGCTCAGCGCGCCGGCTCCGTTGCGGGTGCCCACCTCGAGGAGGGGTTCGAGCGCGGCCTCGTCCCCGGGCTCGGTGGCGACCACGAGCTTCTCGGTCTTGCGGTGCGCCACGCCGTCCCGCGCGCAGCGCGCGTAGAGGAGCGAGCGACCCTCGACGCACGTCTCCGCCATCAGGGAGCCCGTCGGGTAGTAGAGGCCCGCGTGGATCACCCCGCTGTTGCGGCTCGTGGTCTCGCGGCCCGGCCCGCCCTCGCGGTCGAGGACCACCACCTCGCGGCCGGCCCGCGCGATCGCCGCGGCGCAGGCGAGCCCGACCGCGCCGGCTCCCACGATGACGACGTCGACCTCGTGCACGCCCGGCAGAGTGTACAGTCCGGCCCATGAGCGTGTTCAAGGACGACATCCTGGCCGGCAAGGTCGCCTTCGTGACGGGCGGCGGCTCGGGCATCTGCAAGGGCATCACCCGCGCGTTCATGGCGCACGGCGCGGACGCGGCGATCGTGGGGCGCAAGGCCGACCGCCTCGAGGCGGCCGCGAAGGAGCTGAGCGAGGAGACGGGCCGACGCTGCATCGCGACCCCGGCCGACGTGCGCGACCCGCAGGCGGTCGAGGCCGCGCTCGACGCCGCCATCGACCAGCTCGGCAAGGTCGACCTCGTCGTCAACGGCGCGGCCGGCAACTTCCTCTGTCCTGCCGCCACGCTCTCCTACAACGCGTTCAAGACCGTGCTCGACATCGACACGGTCGGCACGTGGAACGTGACCCGCGCCGCCTTCGAGCGGGGGCTGCGCGACAACGGCGGCGTGATCCTGAACATCTCCGCGACGCTGCACTACGCGGCGACGCCGCTCCAGACACACGCGTCCGCGGCCAAGGCGGCGGTGGACTCGCTGACCAAGAGCCTCGCGCTCGAGTGGGGCTCGATGGGGATCCGCGTCAACGCCATCGCGCCCGGGCCCATCGACGACACCGAGGGCATGACGCGCCTCGCGCCGCCGGACATGAAGGCGAAGCTCGAGAAGGCGATCCCGCTCGGGCGCTTCGGGCGGGTCGAGGACATCGCCAACGCGGCGCTGTTCCTGGCCAGCGACGCGGCGAGCTACGTGCACGGGGAGATCTTCGTGGTCGACGGAGGCGCCTGGCTCCCGGGCATGGGCGCCGCGTTCTCCATGGGCTGATCCGTGCGCTCGGCGCACACCGTGTGCAACGCGGGGCACACTCTGGCGCGTCGATCGTGGGGAAGTCCGATCGGCACTGCTCTTGCGGTTCGAGGGGTCGAGCGGAGGGAGCACGATGACCACGACAAGCCAGGGTACGACACTCGTCTGCGCGCTCGCGCTGGGGCTCGCGGCGGGCTGCAGCAGCTCGCACGAGCTCGGGGCCGGCCCCGAGGGCCGCGGCGCCGGCTCGGTCCGTGAGGGGCTGGTGCACTCGGAGTGGCTCAGCGGAGACATGGTCACCGTGGGGACCTTCGACGCGGACGCCCACCAGATCGAGACCTTCGACTCGGTCGTCACGCTGCACGTCGGTGCGCTCGGGGGGGACGACTTCGGCTGGGCGATGATCCAGCTCTCGCTCGGCGAGTACGCCTCCTTCGCGGAGGTGCCGCCGGGGACGACGCTCTCGAGTCGCGGCGCCGAGGTGTTCGCGCTCGGCTGCTCCGGACCCAGCCACGGCAACTGGGACTACGACGGTCCGGCGGACGAGGTGGAGGTTCAGGTGAGCGCGGGTCCGGAGCCCGGCAGCCGCCTGGTGAGCTTCACCGCGACCTACGACGGGGGCCAGCACGCCGAGGGCGGCTTCATCGTCGACGCGCGCTGAGCGTCAGGTCGGCGTCACCGTCGGCGCAGGGCGTCGGCCAGGGTGAAGACGTGCGCGTCGTCCTCGCCCTGGTCGCGCAGCCACGCCTCGAGCCGCAGCAGATACTCGGCGTTGTCGCCGCTCGGGCCACGCGCCGCCGCGATCTGCGCCGCCATGTCCTCGAGCGGAGCCGGGCCGAGGAAGCTCGGGTTGTCGGCCGAGGCGAGGTAGACGAGGCCGGGGAGGGTGTCGGGGGCGGCGGACAGCTCGACCTCGTGCCGCTCGTAGCCGCCCTTCTCGCGGTGGTCGAGCTGCGCGATGACGCTCTCCCACACCGCCTCGCTCACCCGATACGCCATGCCCGCGGTGGTCGCGTCGGGGTCGTGGACCAGGGTGACCACCCGTCCGGGCGCGCCGGGCACGCCGCGGTGATCGGTCGAGCCCTGCCAGAAGCGCCGCGCCCAGCCGTGCAGGCGCGCCGGGCGTCGCTCGAGGTGCTCGAAGGCGGGCCGCCAGACGAGCGAGCCGTAGCCGAAGATCCACCGCAGGGAGCTCACCCTCGCCGAATAGCGGGTGGCGACCCGACTCGCCACCGCGGCACGCCCAGGTGGCGGGAATCGTCGCCACTCCATGGCGGTCATGTCGGGGTGAGGCGACGATGTCACGGTGTTTTCGGCCGGATCGGGCCTGAGACGCGGTCACGCTCCATGGCCCAATATTTGTATCAAAGTCCTCTCGGAGTGGAATTGACATGAGCGCAGCCGAGAAGACCCCCAAGAAGACCCCGCCGCCCATCCCGCGCGGGACGTTCTCCGACGTCGTGCCGGTCTCGCGCAGGGAGCGAGTGGAGGGGCCGGTGGACGTGCCCAAGCCGCCGCCGCTCCCCACGGGCCTCGCGTCGTCCGCGCCTCCGCCCATGCCGCCGAAGGCCGCCACGCTGCCGCCGGCGATCCCCTTCCTGCGCGTGCCGAAGCCGGTCCGCATGGTGACCGACGAGCCGTTCGCGAGCGAGCGGACGCCGATCCCCGACGAGCTCGACACGGTCCCCGAGGCGCTCGCGCCCGAGGAGGAGACCTTCGTGCGTCGGGTGCCCGCGCTGGACACGCTCGGCCTGGACGCCGACCTCGACGCCGAGCCGTCGACGCTCGATCTCGACACGACGCTGGACCTCGACGAGGAGCTCGACGCGCTCGACCCGCGTGGGTTCGTCGCGGACGCGCCCGCCGCCGACGCGGCGGAAGCGCTCTCGGAGGTGGACGAGGACGCGGAGACGCTCGATCTCGGCTCCAGCGATCGCGTCGATCTCGACGACCTCGTCGATCCTCTCGGGGGCCCGCGCGCGTCCCTCGCCCCCACCCTGTCGCCGCCGCCGCTCGTGTCGCCCCAGGGCGAAGAGCGCGACCGTCGCGGCGTCGTCTTCGCGTGGAGCCTCGCCGTCCTCGCGCTGGTCGCCGGCTTCGGCGTGACCGCATGGTGGGTGGGCGCCCGGAGCGCGGAGCGCGTCTCCGCGCCGGTCGCTACGGCCCCGAGCCCGGCCCCGGTCGCTTCCGAGCTGGAGTCTGCGGAGCCCGCCACGGTCGAGCCCGCCACCGTCGAGCCCGCCACCGTCGAGCCGAGCGTCGAGCCGGCCCTCGATACGGTGGTGGTCGAGCCGGTCGTGCTCGAAGCCGAGCCCGTCGCCGAGCCCCCGCGGCGCGTCCGGGCCACGCCCCGCGCGAGCGCGGCCAGCCCGCCCGCGGCCAGCCCGAGCGCGCCCAGCCAGACCGTCGAGGCTCGCCCGGCGCCTGAGCCGGTCGCCGCGCGCGCTCCCGCCCCGCGGCCCGCCTCGGCCGACCTGCACGCGCTGCCGACCCGCGCCGAGATCCAGGCCGCGATGGAGAGCGCGCGCCCCTCGATCCAGCAGTGCGGCAGCCCCGCCACCAGCGGCTACGTGGCCAACATCCGCTTCACCTTCGTCAGCAGCGGCCGGCCCACCCACGCGGTGGTCGAAGGGGTCTCCGGTCAGACCGCGAGCTGCATCGCGCGCGCGGCCCGCGCCGTCCGCGTGCCGCCGTTCGCGAACGACCGCATGACGGTCCAGTTCCCCTTCTCCCTCTGACCGCCGATCACTCGAGCTCGTAGTCGGCGTCGGGCACGATGCGCTCGGCGACGTCGCGGATGCTGCGGTTGATCTCGTCGAGCTGACGGCCCAGCCCGCTGAGGGTGCCGGTGACCCGGGTGACCGGGTCGTCCTCGCCGCCGCCCATGGTCTTGAGGCGCTTGTACTCGCGCTTGATCTCGTCCCAGCGCGCCTTCTGTTCCGCGCTCAGCCGGCCGCGCATCTCCGCGAGCTTGAGGAGGTTCTGCTCCGCGCCCGTGGTCAGCGTCTGGCTCTCGCCGCGATAGTGATCGTCGAGGAGCCGCTCGAGCTCTTCGTCGTTCATCGCGCTGACCACCTTCTCGGCGAGCTTGTTCATGTTCCGGTAGCTGCCCTGCAGCTTGAAGGGCGGCTCGGTGCGGTAGTCGTCCTCCATCGAGGCCGACCGGATGTACTCCGCGTTCACGCGGCTGAGCACGGCCTGCACCTGCAGGAGCTTCTGGAGCACCGAGACGGCCTCCTGTGACTCGACGGCGGACCAGTCGTGCTCGAAGGCGCTGCTCGCGACCTCGTCGCCGGAGCCCTGCGCCATCTTCACGAAGCGGTGCACGTCGTCGAGCGAGCGCGTGGCGATGGGGCCCAGCGTGGGGTTGCTCGTGAGCGCGTTCTCCACGTAGCTGAGCGCGAACTGCTCGCCCTTGCCCTCGAGGATGTCGCCGAGGTTGTAGGTGTCGGCGCGGTTGGCGAGCATGTCGGGGATCTGGAACTTGTCGCCGCTCTCCGTGTACGGGTTGCCGGCCATGATCACGCAGAAGCGCTTGCCGCGCAGATCGTAGGTGCGCGTCTCGCCGTTCCACACGCCCTCGATCCGGCGCTGGCCGTCGCAGAGGCTGATGAACTTCTGCAGCAGCTCCGGGTGGGTGTGCTGGATGTCGTCGAGGTAGAGCATCACGTTGTTGCCCATCTCGAGCGCGAGGTTGATCTTGTCGACCTCCTGGCGCGCGGTGGCGTTCGGCGCCTCGGCCGGATCGATCGACGTGACCGCGTGGCCGAGCGAGGGCCCGTTCACCTTCACGAAGACCAGGCCGAGCTGGCTCGCGATGTACTCCATCAACGTCGTCTTGCCGTAGCCCGGCGGGCTGATGAGCAGGAGCAGGCCCATGCGGTCGGTGCGCGCGTCGGCGCCCGCGGTGCCGATCTGCTTGGCGAGGTTGTCGCCGATCATCGGCAGGTAGACCTCGTCGATCAGCCGGTTGCGCACGAACGAGCTCAGGACCCGCGGCATCAGCTCGCCGAGCCGGAGCTTGCGCTTCTCGCGCTCCGCCAGCTGGTGCCGCAGCTCGCGATACGCGCGGTAACGCGGCATGTGATGGTGCACGAAACGGTCGAGCCGCTCGAGCAGCTCGTCGAGCCGCAGCGTCATCGCGCCGCCTTCCACGCGCGGGTGCTGGCCCAGCAGCCCGTCGAGCTGCACCGTGCCGAGCGCGGCGCTGGTCTCCCGCGCGATGAGACCCTCGGTCACGAGCAGGGCCGCCGCCTCCTCGAGCGACGGCGTCAGCTCCTCGCGGCGCGCCGCGTCGGGGCCGGCCATCGAGTCGCTGCCGCGTGACAGGAAGGCCTCGATCCAGGCGCGCGCGAGGCTGAGCCGGTCGACGAGATCGACGTCCGCGCTCTTCAGCTCGTCCTCGAGCAGGCGCCGCGCGTTCTTCTTCTCGAGGTCGTGCCAGAGCGCGTCCTTCAGCTCCACCGCCTCCGCACTCGTGGTGAAGCGCAGCGCCTCGCGCATCAGCTCCGCCGCGAGGTAGCGGCTCGCGAGCGTGACCTCGCCCTCGGCCGGCGCGTGCCGCGGATCGCGTCCGAGCTGCTCGGCCTCGACGAAGCGCCCCAGCGCCGACTCGATCTCGGCCTCGAGCTCCGACACCGCGGCGCTCCGGCCGAAGGTGCGGCTGAGCCGGCCGAGGCTCGCGCCCACGCGCTGCAGGCGGCCGCGCAGGCGGTCGTCCTTGCACGCGGCCCAGAAGAGACAGGCCAGCGCGCGCGGCTGGGGCGGGAAGCGGAGCAGGCCGGCCGTACTCTCCATCGCGAGCAGCTTCTCGAGGATCCGCGTCGCGTCGGAGTCGTGCACGCCCCGGTCGTAGCCCTCGTCGTAGCGCTGCTGCGCCTCGCCGCGCACGAGCGCCGCGAGCCGCCCCTCGCGCACCGCCTCGTGCAGCGCGCCCACCGTTCCGTCGCGCTCCGCTCGGAAGAGGATCGTCGCCGCGAGCAGCTCGCCGCGGTAGACGTGTGGGCTCTCGCTGATCAGCGGCTGATCCCAGAGGTCCTTCATCTCGGCGAGGCGGGGGTCGTCGATGAGCTGGTAGAAGTCCGAGCCGGTCAGGTGGAAGGCGAGCCCCTCGCCCCGCGGCACGATGGTCAGCTCGAGCGGCTGCGTGTTCACGCCGAACCGGTGACGGCCGAGCTTGATGATGGAGTCGCCGTCCTCGAAGAGATCCTGCTTGTCGCGCAGAGTGCGCAGCGCGTCCTGACGCGCCGTCTTGAGCTTGGACGCGAGCTCCTCGGCGTGCACCGAGTCGCCGAGCTCCTGCAAGCGCTCGACGAGGTCGCGCAGCTTGAGCACCATCGCGTCCGAGGCGAACCACGCGTTGAGCGCGTCGGCGTCCGCGAAGGTGCGCGCGCGCCGGCCGACGCCCTCGAGGATGCGCTCGGCCGCGGTCACCAGGGTGCCGGCGCGCCGCTGCCGCTCGTCGAGGAGGAGCTGCTTCTTGCCCCCGAACGCCTCGTAGATCTCCTCGCGCTTGGTCGCGAGGTCGCCGACGAACTCCTCGAGCTCGCCGAAGCGGGCCTCGAGCTCCTCGAGCTGCACCATGAGGCGCGAGAGCTGCTCGTCGCACTGCTCGGGCGTCTCGCATCGGGCGAGCGCGCTCTGCACCGCCTGGCCGAGGAGCGCGAACTGGGCGCTGAATTCGGCGCGGCCTTCGCGCGTCAGCACCTCCCGCTTGCGGTTGGCGAGCGACGCGCGCACGCGGTTGAGCTGGGCGTAGACCTCGCCGATGCGCTCGAGGATCTGGGTGCGCGCGGTGGCGTCTTCGACCTGGAGGCCGCCGACGACCTCGCTCAGGACGTCGAGCCCGTCACCGATGCTCGTGACCTCCGCCTCGAGCTCCTTGAGGACCGCGCCTTTCTCCGCCGCCTCGATCTTGGCGAGCACCTCCTCGATGCGCTTCTTCAGGGGCGCGAGCGACGCGGGGTCCAGCAGGAACTCGACCGCCGCCCGGCTGATCTGCTCGAAGCGCTCGGTCGCCTCCTCCTCGAGCGCGGTCAGCGCCGCGAGATCCATGTAGCGGAGCTCGCGCAGGGTGATGAGGTGGCCGCGCCGCTTCCTGAGCGCGGTCAGCGCCTCCATGTACTTGCCGACCGCCTTCCACTCCTGGGGCCGCAGGGTGCGTAGGAGCTCGGTCTGCGTCTCGCGCGCGTCCTTCAGGGCGCTCGCGGCGCGGCCGCGAATGGTCTCGACCTTCTCGAACTCGTCGATGACGAGCTCCGCCGTCTGCCGCAGCCCGTGCAGCGTCTCGCCGAGGTTCGAGACGTCCGCGTGACCGAGCCAGTGGTAGGTGTCGAGGGTGCGGTTGCAGGCCGCGATCAGGTCCTCGAAGCCTTGCCGGGACGGCGTCTCCGGGGTCGCCAACCGGCGCACGGTGTAGGCGTCGCTGATCCCGCGCACGAGCTCGGCGTTGCCGATCTTCGTCAGGTAGCCGCCCTCGGCGGGCGCGGCGCGGTCCGCGTGCTCCACGCTCGAGAAGGGCGTCTGCCACACCTGCATCGGGTGCACGCGCACGGGCTCGTCGCCCACCACCCGGAAGCAGACCATCTTGCCATCCTCGAAGAGCGAGTAGCCGTGGCAGGGGATGGGGTTCTGGACCTCCTTGCGGATGAGGTTGTAGGGCAGGAGCTTGTAGAGCCCGTCCTCGCGGCGATGGAAGACGTAGAGCACGTCCTCGCCGTTGGGGCTGCGGATCGCGCGCTTGAGCTCGAGCCCCGCCGAGTCGCCCTCGAAGATCTTCGTGTCGCCGCTCTGCAGGTAGTAGCCGCCGGGGAAGATGATCCCCTGGTCCTCGGGCAGGCGCAGGCAGGCCTCGCCGATGGCGTCGATGCGCGTGACGCGGTGGGTGCGGGTGTCGAAGACGAGGTAGCGCGTCTCGGTCTCGCGGTAGGGCAGGACGCGGAGCAGGTAGAGCCCGCCGACCTTGGCCCACGCGATCTCGGCGTCGTCGAGGGTCTGGTCCTGGTGCTCGACGGGCTCGCGGTAGACGCCCTCGCCGCTCTCGGTGCTGTCCTCGACCTTGATGGTGAGGTCGCCGTGCAGCGTCTCGACGAACAGCGCGCCGTCGACGTTCACGTGGGGGTAGCGCCCGGCCACGTGGTCGTCGCGGGTGATGGCGGTCCACGCGAAGTCGTGGCTCGGCGGGAAGACGTGGTGTCGCTCCCCGCGGTTGCCGAGGTAGGCGATCTTCCCGTCCGGCGCGACGCTCCAGTGGAAGACGCGCACGTCCTCGACGGTCTCGCCGATCTGGAAGATGGCGAGGAGGTAGCCCGTCTCGGTCATGCGCAGCTGGATGAGCCGCGCCTTCTTGTAGTAGCGGTAGAGCTCCTCGAGCTCGCGCAGGAAGTCCGGGTGATCGAGCAGCCCCGGGGCGTCGCCGTGATCGAGCTCGAAGCCGTCCGCGCTCTCGCTCAGCGCGTGCACGCTGAAGACGTCGGCCGCGGTGGGCTCGCGCAGGTGCAGCACCACGTTGAAGCCGAAGAGGAGCCGGCCGCCCACCTGCACGATGTCGCGCGGGACGCAGTTGTTCTCGGTTCGGACGCGGGTGGTGCCCGCGATGGCGAGCTCCGAGCCGCCGAAGACGTCCTGGCGGCGCTCGTTGAGCCGACCGGCCTTCTCCGCGAGCACCTCGGCCTGCTTGGCCAGGCGCTCGCGGAGGACCTCATAGCTGCCGCCCTCGAGGGCTTCCTGCTCGTCCGACAACGCCGATCACTCCTCGGAGGCGCTGGCGCCCTCGGGGTCGAGCCCGAGCTCTCGCGCCTTGTCGATCAGCTGCTGCAGCTTGCCCTTGTCGACCCCGCCGCGGCTCATCAGCTGGCCCAGCGCCGCGCTGAGCGTCAGCGACTGCACCGCCTGCGGCGTGACCCGCGGGCGCGTCAAGACGTCCTTCAGGTCTTGCGGGAGGCTGCTGTCGCCCGCGAGGTACTCCGCGAGCACCTTCTGCGCGGTGTCCGACTGGCCGACGAAGCCGTCGATGCTCTGGCCCATGCCGACCGCCTTGACGAAGCGCTCGAAGAACTCCCCGTCGCCGCCGACGATGTTCATCTTGGTGTTCTTGAACGCCTCGCCCAGGGTCTTCGCCTGCGCCTCGGCCACGTGCCGGTGGTTCTCGATCCGGGCGAGCTCGACCTCCTTGTCCTTCTCGAGCCGGATGCGGAACTCCTCGTGCTCCTTGGCCGCGCCCTGGAGCTTCTTCATCGCCTCGGCCTTCTCGCTCAGGCCGGCCGCCTCCGCGAGCAGCTTCTCGCGCACCGCGGTCGCCTCGGCGAGGCCCTGCTTCTCGACCGCCGCGGCCTTCTCGATCTCGACGTGCGCCTCGGCCATGCCCTTCTCGCGCTGGCCAGCCGCCTCGGCGAGGAGCTTCTCCTTCGCGCCCTGCGCCTCGGCGAGCAGGCGCTCGCGGGTGGCGTTCGCCTCGGCCTGGCCCTGCTTCTCGACCGCGGCCGCGTCGGCTTCGCGGACCTTCACGGTGGCGAGGCCCTTCTTCTCCTCGCCCGCCGCCTCGGCCTGCATCTGCTCGAGCGTCACGCGCGCCTTGACCATGCCCTCCTTCTCGATCGCGGCCGCCATGGCCTCCTTGACCTGCACGTCGGCGAGCCCGGGCGCGGCCGCCTCGGCCTTGGTTCCGTCCGCGGTGCGGATCTTCGCCTTGGCCTCCTTGTCGGCCGCCTCGAGCGAGGCGTCGGCGTCGATGAGCTTGGTGCGCGCCTGGAATTTCGCGACCTCCTCCTGCGCCTCGGCCGCCTTGATGTCCTTGACGAGCTTCTCCTGCGCCGCGGCCTCGGCCCCGATGCGGATGGTCTCCTTGTCGCGCTCGGCGGTGGCGAGGGCGCGCAGCGTCAGGATGCCCTCCTCCTCCTCGGCGACCTTCTTCTCGACCGAGATCCGGCCCGAGATGAGGTCGGCGATCTCCTTCTTCTCGGCCTCGAGCGCCTTCTCCTTCGAGATGCGCGACAGCTCCACCTCGCGCTCGCGCGACACGATCTCGAGGCCCTTGTCCTTCTCGACGCGCTCCGCCTCGACCGTGATCGTGCGCTGCTTGTTCCACTGCGCGACCGCGACCTGGCGCTGCTTGTTCTCCTCGGCGATCTGCATCTCCTCCTGAGCTGCGATCTTCGCCATCTCCGAGCGCTTGTTCTCCTCGGCGCGGATCTTGTCCGTCTCGGCCGTCTCGCGCGCCTGCATGACCGCGATCTCGCGCTGCTGCCGGGCGTGGGCCTCGGCGCGCTGCTTCTCGAGCTCGAACACCGCCTGGTCGGACTCGACGTTCTGGCGGGTGATCTCCTTGCGCTCGTCCTGCTTGTACTTGTTGGTCAGGACCGCCTGCTGCGTGGTGAGCATGGTGATCTTGTGGATGCCCTGGGCGTCGAGCACGTCCTGCGCGTCGAGGTGCTCGAGCGGCGTCTGCTCGAGGTAGTCGATGGCCGCGTCCTCGAGCACGAAGCCGTTCAGGTCCTCCCCGATGACCCGCACGATGTCGTCGCGGAACTTCTCCCGCTCCTTGTAGAGGTCCTCGAAGTCGAGGCGCTTGCCTACCGTCTTGAGCGCCTCCGAGAACTTCGCCGCGAAGAGCTCTTCGACCGCGGCCTGCTCGGACGCGCGCCGGACGCCGACGCTCTGCGCGACCCGCAGCACGTCCTCCTGGGTCTTGTTCACCCGGACGAAGAAGGTGACCTTGATGTCCGCGCGGATGTTGTCCTGGCAGATGAGCCCCTCGCCGCCGCGGCGGTCGACCTCGATGGTCTTGACCGAGATGTCCATCTCCTCGGCCCGGTTGATGACCGGCCAGACCATGCCCCCCGCGAAGCTCACCGTCGGTTCGCCGCGGGCCCCGTTGATGACCAGCGCGCGGCCCTGGTCCACCTTCCGGTAGAACCGCACCATCATCGTCAGGAAGCCGACGACCAACAGGAGGCCTACGCCTCCCACGACGGCGAATGGAAGAATGTCGTCCGGGCTCATCTCTGCTCTCCTCCGCTGACTCGACGCACGCCCGCGCCGGTCTCCGCGAGAGCCTGGCCCCTCCATGCCCCCCGAAGCGTCGCGAACGCCCGATCTACACGATCCCCGTGGTGGCTGTCAGCCGGACCTGTGAGGCCTCGGACCTGTGTCACCGACGGTTGTCGAGGAGTGCAACAGGGAGCGGGGGCCCCCATTCCGGAAATCGGAGCCTGCCCGTGCCCGTGCCCGCGAATTCGCCCCGAGAATCCGCGGGCAAGAGCAGCCTGCTATCGCGGGCGGTGCTCGGTCCCGGCCCCGGCGGTGATGAAGACCGCGGTGGCGCTCTCGTCCACGTCCGCGGTGTGCCAGACGCCGGGCTCGTTGATCGCGTACTCCCCGGCCTTAAGCGTCACCGAGCGGGTCTCGCCGTCCGACTCCTGGATCAGCGTGATCTCCCCCGCCGTGCACAGCACGACCTCGTGCCCGCGCGGGTGCATCTCCCACGTCGTCCACGGCTCCGAGAAGGTGTGCATCGAGACGAGCCGCCCCTCCTCGCCGTCCGCCGCGTGGCGCGCGCCGTAGCCCGCGTACCAGCTCATCTCACCCGTGAAGTCCGGCTCGCGGACCGCGGTGGCCCCGAGGCCGAGGTGGATGGGATTGTTCGAGAGTCGGTCGGCCATGCGCCCTTCTACCCGAGCGCCCGCGGCCGACCAAGTCCCGGCTCTGACGACGGCGCGTTCCGCGGGTATAGTCGGCCGTGACCTCGCGACCGCCGACCCCGAGCCGGCTCGCCGCGCCCGTGGCGCAGGCGATCCTCGAGGCGTTCCAGGAGCAGCGCGCCGGCTTCCTCGAGATCACGCGCCGGGCCCGCGAGAGCTTCGAGGCGCGGGACTGGGTGCGCTTCCGGGCCGACAGCAAGAAGCGTCTCGGGCTCTACCGGCAGCACGTCGACAAGGCGGAGATGCGGGTGCGCGTCCTCCTGGGCGAGCGCGCGAGAGACCGGCTCGTCTGGGTCAGCGCCAAGGCGGTGTACTCGGCGCTGATCGCGATGCGACAGGACTGGGACGTCGCCGAGACCTTCTTCAACGGGGTCACGCGGCGGCTCTTCGACACGGTGGGCGTCGACCCGCTCGTCGAGTTCGTCGCGAGCGACTTCGACGCCCCGCCGTCCGAGCCGGAGCACCGGGTCTACCGCCGCTTCGCGGGCTCGGACGTGGCGGACCTCGTGTGCCGCGCGATCGCGTCGAACGTCTTCGCGCTCCCGTTCGTGGATCTCGAGGCCGACGCGGCGCTGGTCGCGGAGCGCGCCGCGGTGAAGCTCGCCGACATCGACCGCGGGCAGCCCGTCGCCTACGAGGTGCTCGAGGCGCCGTTCTTCCATGGCAAGGGGGCGTACCTCGTCGGGCGGCTGGTGCTCCCCGCGGGCGCGGTGCTGCCGCTGGTGCTCGCGCTCCGGAATGGGCCCGAGGGGATCTTCGTCGACGCGGCGCTCACCGAGTCGGACGACGTCTCCATCCTCTTCTCGTTCACGCGGAGTTACTTCCACGTGGACGCCGAGCGGCCGTACGACGTGATGCGCTTCCTGCGCTCGCTGATCCCGAAGAAGCGCATCGCCGAGATCTACATCGCCATCGGCGAGCCCAAGCAGGGCAAGACCGAGCTGTACCGGGCGATCATGGATCACATCGACGAGTCGAGGGACACCTTCGGCTTCGCGCCCGGGACCCCGGGCCTCGTGATGGTGGTCTTCACCATGCCGGGCATGGACGTGGTGGTGAAGGTGATCCGCGACGAGTTCCCGCCCGAGAAGCAGTCGACGTCGACGGCCCACGTGCGCGACCGCTACAACTGGGTCTACGAGCACGACCGCGCGGGCCGGCTGGTGGACGCGCAGGAGTTCGAGTTCCTCGCCTTCCCCAAGGCGCGCTTCGAGCCCGCGCTGCTCGAGGAGCTGCTCGAGGAGTGCGGCAAGACGGTGCGCGTCGACGGCGACCGGGTGGTCATCGACCGCTGCTACGTCTCGCGACAGCTCGTGCCGCTGAACCTCTACATCCGGCAGCGCGAGCAGGCCGAGGCGCAGGCCGCGCTCGCGGAGTGGGGCAACTCCATCCGCGACATGGCGGCTTGCAACATCTTCCCCGGCGATCTGCTGCTGAAGAACTTCGGCGTCACCCGGCACGGGCGCGTCGCGCTCTACGACTACGACGAGCTGCAGCCGCTGACCGAGATGACCTTCCGTGACGTGCCCGAGGCGCGCTACGCGGAGGACGAGCTGCGGGCCGAGCCGTGGTACGCGGTCGGCGCGCACGACGTGTTTCCCGAGGAGTTCCCCCGGTTCCTCGCGGTCCCGGGGCGCCTCAAGGAGGGGCTCGCCCGCGACTGCGCCGACATCTTCGACGCCAGCTGGTGGCGCAAGGTCCAGGGCCGGGTCGAGCGCGGCAAGATCGTCGAGCTGGTGCCCTACGACGAGAAGCGCCGACTGCGCAGCGACCCCGCCGCGGACGACTGATCAGTCGTAGAAGAGCTCCGACGCGTCGACCGTCTCGACGCCCTCCACGTCGTCCGCGATCGCGATCGCGCGCTCCCACTCGGCGCCGTCACGGACGCGGCCGCTGAGCCACACCGAGGTTCCGTCGACGCGCACCGAGATCGCCGAGGCGTCGAGGCCCTCGTCGCCGAGCTCCTCCTGGACCTCGTCGGCGATCTCCTCCTCGGTGGTCACGTGAAAGGTCGGCCCCTCCTGCATGGGGCCGAGGCCGTCGGCCATCGCGCCAGCGCCGCCAGCGGTGACGTTGTCGTTCACGACCACGGGCTCACTCTGGTCGCTCGCGCAGGCGCCGAGCGCGAGCGCGGCGCAGATCATCATCAAGGTTCGCATACCCGGCGCTGGCGCAAGGCGCGTGCCGCCGCCGCGAGCGCCGCGCGCGGGCTCGCGCTTCGTGGCAGATCGTCCCGCCGAGCGTCCTCGCCCACCGACAGTCTCATCCACACGTGGCGGGGATCGCGTGGTCGCCGTTCGAGAGAAAAGCGGCGTGCTGATCGCGATACGGGTCAAGTCCCGGCCTGAACCACCGATCAGGGGGTTGAAGCCATGCACCACACCCGCGTCTTCTTCATCGCCTGCTGTCTCTCCGCCTGTGGTGCGCCCACCGCGCAGGACGGCGCGCCGAGCGCGCGCTTCGACGGCGACCGATGTGTCGCCGCGCTCGACGCTTGGGCGCTCCGGGGCGGGTTGCCGTCCGCGCTCCAGGATCCAGACGCGCCGCCGATCGGCGACGGCTCGCAGGCGGAGGCCTATCACCACGAGTGCTTCGGCGTGCCGACGACGCAGCTGTCGGTTCGGTGCGAGGCGTCCGACGCGAGGGCGTGCTTGCTCGTGGGGCTCGCGCTCACGGACGAGCTGACGGGAGACCGCGCCCAGGGCAGGGCGGCGTTCGCGAGGGCGTGCGCGGGCGGGGAGCGGCACGGCTGTCACCTCGAGGGCGTCGCGGCGTCGCGCGCGGGGGACGTCGAGGGCGCGACGGCGGCGCTCTCCACCGCGTGTGAGCAGGGCCTGGCCGCGGCGTGCGGCGAGTGGGGCGCGCTCACGGACGATGGGCGGCGTGTGCGCCGGGCGTGCCGCGATGGGCACCTCCCGTCGTGCGAGACCGTCGAGTCGGCCAGCGCGGCCCGTCGGCTCTGCTACGCGGGCGTCGGGCACGCGTGTCACCGCGCCGTCGACGCCTGGCTCCGGGCCGAAGAGGAGCCCTTCGACGCGCGCGAGGCCGAGACGATGGCCGCGCGCGCGTGCGACGCGGGGGACGCGGACCTCTGCACCGGATCCCGGGCCGGGCAGCTGGCTCAGCGGCGGGCGCGTCGAGCCTGGCGCTCGCGCTGCGCGTCGGGGGACGCCGAGGGCTGCGTCGCGTCGCTCGAGCTGGCCGACCAGGCGGGGCTCACCGCGGAGGCGACGCAGGCGATGGCGCGCTTCTGCGCGGTCGAAGGCGCCCCCGCCGCGTGCCGTGCGGCGTGCGAGAGCCGGGGCAGCGCGCTCGTCGCGTCGCTCACCGAGGCCTGCGTGGGAGGCGAGGCCGAGGCCTGCCTCCGCGCGGCGACGATGGTGCGCGCTGGCTGCGGCGCCACGGGCGGGGTGGCCTGCGTGCGTCGCTACGCGTTCGCGGGCTGCGCCGGCGGAGACTGCCCGGAGTGGTCGGCGCTCGAGGATCGCCCGGACGACGGCTCGGAGAGCTGCCCGCTGCCTCCCACCGTGGCGCTGCGCCTGCACGACGCCGACGATCTGCGCGAGGTGGCCGCGGCGCTCGAGGGCGCGGTCGACGACCGGTCCATGAGCTCGATCCGGGACCTGACCTCCGCCGCGCCCAACGTGTTCCCGGCCATCGACCGGTTCGGCCGCCGCATCGCCGTGCCCGAGCCCTGCGCCGAGCGGAGCGAGGGGTCCATCCGGGTGCTGCGCGCGGCCAACGGCGCGACGGTGGATAGCCTCCCGATCTGGCAGGCCCCCGCGCCCGGGCGCGACCGGGCGAGCCACGTGCGGGGGGTCATCCGGCCGCTCTTCGCCGCGCTCCCTCGCCGCCTCGAGGGCTTCCGGCCGATGCGACGGCTGGCCGAGGGGGACGACTTCCGTCGGGAGGGCCGCGTCGCCGTCGTCACCCACCAGGGGGCGCGGCTCCGCGTGGAGCTCCCGCGCGGCTGCGAGCGGGAGTCCGTCCGCGCGTGGCTGGACGAGGCGAGCGGCGCCGTCCTGGTGGAGCACCGCGCCTGCGGCGCCGTGTCCTTTCAGACCGGTCGCCTCTGACCTCTCGCCTGCGATCGAGTACCCTGTCGCCGGGGTGGCGTTGGAGCGAGAAGCGGGAGCTCGGGTGCTGGTGGTGGACGACGACGAGCGCGTCCGCACCTCGCTCGCGCGGCTGCTGCGCCGGATGGGCTACGAGGTCGAGGCGGCCGAGGGCGGGCTGTCCGCGCTCGAGCGACTGGAGCGCGGCGGGATCGACCTCGTGCTCCTCGACGTGATCATGCCCGACCTCGACGGGCTCAACGTGCTCAAGCGGCTCTCGGGCGACGTGCGCGTCGTGATGGTGAGCGGCGCCGACGACACCAAGCTCGTCGCCGAGTGCATCCAGGAGGGCGCCGACGACTTCCTCCCGAAGCCCTTCGACGCGACCGTGCTCGCCGCGCGCATCCAGTCGTCGCTCGCCAAGAAGCGCCTTCGCGACCTCGAGCGTCGCTACGTCGCGCACCTCGAGGAGGAGGAGCGCAAGAAGGAGCGGTTGATCTCCAGCATGCTCCCGCCCCCGATCGCGATGCGGCTGCAGGAGGGCGAGGAGAACATCGCGGAGAGCGTCGACGACGTCACGGTGATCTTCGCCGACATCGTCGGCTTCACGCAGCTCTCGCTCGAGCTGGAGCCGGAGCCGCTCGTGAAGCTGCTCAACCGGATCTTCCGCAGCTTCGACCAGCTGTGCGCCGAGCACGGGGTCGAGAAGATCAAGACCATCGGCGACGCCTACCTCGCGGTGGGTGGGCTCCCCGGGTCGAAGGGGGATCACACCGCGCAGGTCGCCGCGCTCGCGATCGAGATGCGCCGGGTGCTGCCCCTCGTCACCGGGCGTGACCTGACGCTCCGCATCGGCATCCACGCCGGCCCCACGGTCACCGGGGTGATCGGGTCTGACAAGCTCTCTTTCGATCTCTGGGGGCCGACGGTGAACCTCGCGAGCCGGCTCGAGACCCACGGTCAGCCGGGACGCATCCAGGTGAGCGCCGTCGTCGCGGAGCGGCTCGCGGGTCGGTACGCGCTCGAGCCGCGCGGCACCGTGCACCTCAAGGGCATCGGCGAGGTCGAGACCTGGTTCCTCGAGCCGCTTCAGCCTCAGACATCTTCCGGATCGTAGTCGCCGACGCTCTTCCAGAGGCAGACCATCGGGCTGAGACAGACGGTCGGGGCGGTGCTGAGGCACGGCTGCGGCCGCTGAAGCCGTCGCTTGCGCTCCTCGGCGTGACGGATCTCTGCGGGATCGAGGGGCGCCTCGACGTCGGCCTCCTCCTCCGGCACGGCAGGCGCGGGGGGCGCCTCGACGCCATCCGGGATCGGCTCCATCGGCGCCTCGGTGGTGGTCGTCGTCGCCTGCTCGACCGTCGGGCGTGGCGCCGGCTTGCCCTCGCAGCCCGCCGTCGTGAGGCCGGTGAGCGCGAGCGCGATGAGCTGCCGCCGGCGACGGAGGATGGCGTCGCGATCCGGATCGTCCCCCATCGGGAGAGCTTATCCGAGTCGGGCGAGGAAGCGATGGTCGGCGACGCGCAAGAGCGCGCCCCGCGCCGAGAAGCGGCTCCCGAGCGCCAGCACCACGCGCGCGCCCTCCGCGGTCGGGGTCACGCGCCGGTCGTGCACGAAGTGCAGTCCGCCGCGCGCGTCGAGCACGTCGACCTCACCCAGAGCCGCGCCGGGGGCCCCAGTGGCGCTCGTCGCGTCGAGCGCGATCACGCACGCGACCGCGTCCGAGGCGCTGCCCCAGAGGCGCTCGACGGCGCGCGGCGCGCAGCTGACCTCGGCCACGGTGACGGCGCCGCGGGGGAACTCCACCCGCTCGCCCACCCGCGGCGCGTCGGCCCGCGCGATCGCCTGTCGTAGCTCGGCGTCGAAGCGCGCGTCGGCCTGCTCGAGGCGCCGCCGCGCGGTCGCCGAGCGGCGCCATCCGCGCCAGGCGGCGGCCTCGATCAAGTGCGCGCGCGCCTGACCGAGCGCCTGCGTCGGGCGCCGCAGGTCGGCCTCGTGCAGGGCCGGCCGCGCGCGCTCGACCCGCGTGATGGCCTCCTCCGCCGCCGCGCTCGCCGCCTCGAAGCCTCGCGTCACCAGCCGCGGATCGACGGCGCGGCACTCCACCTCACCGTGCCCGGCCTGGGCCCGCATGCGCTCGTCGACCCGCACGCGCACCGTCGCGATGTGCTCGTCGAAGGTGATGTCGCGGTCGACGATCCGGAACGACAGCCGCTGCCCTCGACGCAGGCGCACGCCGGGGAAGCCGAAGACCTCCGTGCGCGAGTTCTCGGTGCCCCAGACCTGCCCGTCGACGCCGGCCCCGCGGAAGCGGACCCAGAGATCCGGGTCGGCGAAGAGATCCCAGCTGCCCGTGACGTGCACTCTGCACACGAGCAAGGCGTCCTGATCGGCCGCGCCCTCGATCCCGGAGGCGGACCCGCGGAAGAGCGCGCCGCGGTGCGCGAGCTGCGGCACGCGGGATCGGTCCCACGCGTGCTCGTCACGGCCCGCCCACTCGGGGAGCATCGTCTGCGCTTCGACCGGGGCGCTGCAGGCGAGCAGGCCCAGCAAGGGGAGGAGCGTCATGGTGCGTCGCATGGCTCCATGCTTCGCAAGCGCGGGGCCGCGGGCGCGCTCTCTAGCGAGACCGCGGAATCACGACGCTTTTGGCTTTGACGCGCTGCGTGAGAGGGCGTGCCTTCGATTCACACCGGCGACATCGACGTCGGGCGGTAAGCTCCGCCCATGTCACTCGAGGAACGGATCATGGAAGACCTCAAGGCCGCCATGAAGGCCAAGGACGAGGTCGCGAAGCTCACCCTGCGCTCGCTCAAGGCGGACTTGCTGAAGAAGGCGGTCGACCTCGGCCGTGATCTGGACGAGAGCGACGAGCTCGCGCTCCTGAGCTCCGCCGTGAAGTCGCGTCGGGACTCGGTGAGCGAGTACGAGAAGGCGGAGCGACAGGATCTCGCCGACGCCGAGAAGGCGGAGATCGCGGTCATCGAGCGCTACCTGCCGAAGCAGCTGTCCGAGGACGAGGCGCGCGCCGCGATCGAGTCCCTCGCGAAGGAGCTCGGCGTCAGCGAGAAGAAGCAGATGGGCCAGCTCATGAAGGCCGTCATGGACCGCTACCGCGGCCAGATCGACGGCAAGCAGGCCAGCCGCATCGCCGGGTCGCTGCTCTCCTGAGCCCTCAGCGAGGGCCGCAGTCGGCGCAGTCCGTGCCGAGCGCGCACACGGAGTAGAGCGAGTCGGGGCCTCCGTCGTCGCACTCGCCGTCGTTCGAGCTCGAGCACGTGTTGCTGCACCCGCCACCGCCGCCGCCGCCTCCGGAGGAGCTGCCGCTGCTGGCCACGCCGCCGCTCTCGCCCGCGAGCCAGGAGACCATCGAGCAGCCCGTGTAGATGTTGCCCGCCGTGCCCTCGTACCGCACCGGCCCCGAGAAGTCCGAGCCGTCGTGCTCCTGGCGAAAGGAGTGGATCTGGATCGAGCAGTGGCCGTCCGGGAACCGGTGCCCGACCACGCCCGAGATTCGACGGCCCGTGATCACGCCCGAGCGGTTGTGGCGAAGGATCGACCACTCGTCGGACGCGATGCGCGTGGCCGCGGGGTCGTCGACCCAGCCCTGATCGCGCGCGCGCATCTGCACCGCTTCGTGCATCTGCGCCTCGAGCGCGCCGTCGTGCATGACCGGGTTGGTGTTCATCCGGTTGAGGCGGCGCAGGTAGTCGAGCCGCTCGCCGAAGCCTTGCGGCGCGGTCGCGCTGAAGCTGTAGCGGTCGCCGTCGATCGAGACCTCGTCCGC
Source organism: Sandaracinaceae bacterium (assembly GCA_040218145.1). Taxonomy (GTDB): domain Bacteria; phylum Myxococcota_A; class Polyangia; order Polyangiales; family Sandaracinaceae; genus JAVJQK01. The sequence goes on from JAVJQK010000024.1 coordinate 61,283, forward strand.
GTAGAGGAAGCGCTCTCCATCGCACGCGGTGACGAAGAGGAACTCGGCCGCGCTCTGCACCTCGAGCTGCACCGACTCGCCCGGCTCCATCCGGTCTCCGTGGGACGCGGTGTGATCGTCCTGCACCAGCTCGACCCCGCACAGCGCCTCGCCCGACGCGTTCTCGAAGGTGATCGCGCCCGTGTATTCCCCGCCCGACGAGGAGCCGCCGCCGCCGCCTCCCCCTCCGCGCCGTCGACAGCCGGTCCACGCCAGAAGACCCACGGCCACACACCCGATCACGACCCAGTTGCTCACACTTCGTCCACGCATCGAGAACCCTCCTTCGCGGATCAGGGTTCGTCGCTCGAGCCGGCACGGGTAGTGGCAGAATTCGCTACGGACGGACGCAGCTCGAGTCCTCGAGGCAGAACGGGTCTTCGAGGACCTCCCAGACCAGCTCGCTCCCGCCGCTCGCGAGGTACCAGCCGATCGCGTTGAGCAGGTACTCGCCTTCGTCGAAGACCTTGTCCGGGTCGACGGGCAACAGGACGTGCTGTCCGTTGGGGATCGTCATCGCGTTGAGCACGACGCTGAAGCCCTCGAAGTCGCCGCGCGTCCGCCACGGATCGCCGAAGGCGTCGATGGCGCGCGCGCTGACCCGACCCCACCGGAGCGGCGGATCGAGGCGCATCGGGCGCAGGCCGCCCTCCGCCTCGGCCAGCTGACGGTTGCCGCGCGGGGAGAAGAACTGCCGGCCCTCCGAGAGGTCGTCCACGTCGAAGAGGAACTGCGGCGCGCCCTCGACCGGGTGGCGCTCGAGGCGCGCCAGCCCCTCGAGCACGTGGCGCGCGATCAGCACGTCGTCCGGCGTGGGCTGGCCCCAGGCCCCCTGCACGCGCGACGGCGCCGTGTAGTCGGTCAGCTCGATCGGCGCGTCCGGTGGCAGGAACGCGAGGATGCCGGCGGCGCGCGCGTAGGCGTTGCCGGTGGAGGGAGGCACGGTGGTGTCGCCCGCGGTGTTGAGCACCATGATCGAGCGGGTGCGCGGCGTGACGTCCTCGGCCATCACCGGGTCGAGGAACACCTGGCGCGCGTAGTTGATCGGGTCGGCGGGATCGACCGCGATCTGCGCGAGCCCGGCCAGCCGCCGGAGGTCCGGGGTCTGCCGGGCGAGGCCCAGCCCCTCGGCGGGCGCGACGAGCGGAGAGCCCGCCTCGAACACCTGGCCCTGGTAGACGGCGCACGCGCCGCACGCGCCGTCCCCGTCGCCGTTGCCCGAGCGCCAGGTCTCGATGACGTCGAGCACGTCGGGCGCCTCGCCCTCTTCCACGTCTTCGTCGAAGCGGCAGGTTCCCAGATCCATGCGCCCGACCGCGTCGTCGTAGATCAGCACGCTGAGCCGGTCTCCACGCGAGGTGGGGATCTGCGTCCGGAAGCGTCCCTCGGGCCCGACAGCGGCGCAACGCGTCTCTCCATTGGTGAGGTTCGCCAGGAAGAGGACGTCGCCCTCGTCGAGGCTCGCCTCGGAGACGCACGCGAACTCCACGCGGGCGCGCTCGCTGAGATCGGGCAGCTCGAAGAAGAGCGAGCGCGAGCCGGCCTCGCAGGCGGTCTGGGGGCTCGGGCCGCCGCTGGGCTGAGAGGCGACGATGGGGCCCATCACGCGGAGCCAGATCGGGTTGCGCGCCGTGCCGAGCGAGGTGCGCAGGCCGAGGTCGAAGAGGCCGCCTCCCCCGCTCACGGGCGCCGCCGCGGTGATCGCGGGCTCCACCCCGGTGTTGAGCATGCTCAGGATGCCGCCGAGCGAGCTGCCCCACTGGCCGTACGGGACGTCCCAGCCGCCGAGGTCGGGCACGCCGTCTCCGTCGAAGTCGCCGGCCAGGTCGCGGTCCCCGTCGCCGTCGATGTCGCCGTCGAACTCCACGTCGAAGCGCGAGCTGCGGAGCGGCACCGTCGCGGGCTCCCAGTCGCGGCCCTCCGGGAAGTCCGGGTGACCCTGCCAGGAGCGCACGATCCGGATGGCCTGCAGCCAGTCGACGACGCTCTGCCGCAGGGTGTCGCGCGTGTGGAACATGTAGGCGCTGAAGTAGAGCCCCGCGCTGTCGGCGCTCCCGTCGCCGTTGAGGTCCCGCGCGCGGTCCTCGGCGATGGCGCGGCCCAGCGGCGCGAGGCAGCTGCTGGCCAGCACCGCCTCGAGGAGCGGGCGGAGATCGTCGCCGAGGGGCAGGCCGTGACCGGGCGCCGTGATGCTCACCGTGGCCACGCCGTGGTTGGCGGTGAGCCCGGCGAAGGCGATGGCCTCGAGGTTCAGCGAGCCGTAGCCGTGCGCGTAGAAGGTGGTGCGGAAGGGCTGGCGGTGGGTCTCGGTCTCCTTCGGCACGACGATGAAGATCGGGACGAGCGCGCGATCGATCCGCGCCTCGCCGGTGACGCGGTTCAGGTCGAAGGTGTCGTCGACGCTCTCGTTCTCCGGGTCCCCGAGGAAGTAGGGCGACTCGAAGAAGCCGAACGCGAGGTGCGAGACCGAGCGCTCGAGGCTCTCGAGCACCGCGTCGAGCTGGGTGACGGGCACGCCGAGATCCGAGACGGGCAGGCCCTCGAGCGCCTCGGCGAGCTGCGCGGGGGTCACCGTGTAGATGCCAGGGCCCGGCTCACACGGCTCGGTGCGCGTGCCGCCGCGCAGCGGGGCGGGGGTCATGCGCGCGGGGAAGTCCTCGGCGAGCCGCGCGAACGGTCCGCGTCCGTAGAGGCCCTCGCGGATCGCCGTCAGGTCGTGCTGCGTCGACTGGGTGGTGAAGCTCCACGCGAACGCGACGCCCGCCCAGGCGCTCCGCGACAGGTCGCCGTAGATGTGCGGCTTTTCGGCGAAGATGTCGGGCAGCGAGGCGAGGTCCTCGCGCTGCGAGAGCGGATGCACGAAGTCGAAGGGGGAGCGCACCGGCTCGCCGCTCGGCCCGCGCAGGCGCCGGGTGATCACCACCGCGTACTGACGCTGCGGCTCCAGAGGGAGGATCGGCCGCAGGACGAGCGTGTTCGTCTCGCGCTCGTAGAACCAGAGCATGCGATCGACGGTCTCGTTCGGCGCACCGGTGAGCCGGCCGTCGAGCGTGTTGGGCTGGTCGAGCACGCCGTCGGAGTCGGTGTCCTCGCCCGGATCGAGCCGGCCGTTGCGGTTGATGTCCTCGTCGACGGTCTCGAAGAGCAGGTTGGACTCCCCGCCGCGCGGGTCGTTCGTGTAGTAGCCGTTCGGGTCGGCCACCACCCGAGGGAAGCGATCGCTGTTGACGTCGAGCGGCACGGGGAGGCCGGTCTCGAGGTCGATGAGGTAGATGGCGTGTCGCTGGAAGTCGTCGGCCGAGAAGCGGGTCCCGCCCTGCACGCGGATGAGCTGATCGGTGTCGATCGGCGACTCGAACGACACGCTGATGGGCGCGAAGGTGCCCCAGCCGTCGAGGCGGTCGAACTCCTGCCGCAGCCGCCGCTCCATGCTGGAGGGGGCGACGAGGCTCGCGTTGATCCGGCGCCCGGTGGGCGAGTCCGGGTCGGGCCAGGTGGCCACGTCGTTCGGCAGCGGGATCTCGGGGAGCGGCTCGGCCTCGAGGTCCCAGACGATCCGCGGGCCCGTGCCCGGCTCGGTCTCGGCCCAGCCCTGAGGGAGTCCGCCGCTCTCGCACGCCAGGAGCGAGAGGGCCACCGCGAAGCGAAAGAGACGCATCGCCCCGGAGCATAACGAAGACGGAAGCAGAACGCGCAGCCCCCGGATGGAGGCCGCGCGTTCGGCGGGGGGAGCGCGAGGCTCAGGCGGGGGGCGGGCAGACCGAGGTGTCCATGGGACACGCGCCGGTCGCGCAGCGGTGCATGACCTCCGGGCGCAGGCTCACGTCGAGGCTGAGCGGCGTCTCCGCGTCCGCGCCGGCGTGGATCGTGGGCGGGCACAGTCCAATCCCGCCGCTCACGCTCGCTTCTTGCGCCCGGGGAGGAGCGCCTCCATCGGCTCGACCTCGAACGCGTTCTTCTCTTCGTCCCAGTCGACGATCAGCGCCTCGTCGCCGCGCTCGAGGGCCTCGGGGTCGGCGCAGCGGACATGGAGAATCATGCCGGCTTGCCCATCCTTCAGCTCCGCCTGCCCGAAGCCCCCGTCGACGTTGCCGGTGCGGATGCGGACGACCTGACCGACGAGGTCGCGGTTGCCCCTGGCCTTGTGCACCCTGAAGAGCGGCGCCATCGGACGGGTCAGCAGCGACGTCAGCGGCACCGCGGCGAGGAGCGCGGCGAGGGTGACCACGAGGCCCGAGAGGAAGCCGCCGAGGGGGAGCGCGGGCGCGAGGTAGCGGGCCCCGAAGAAGGAGGCGAGCCAGCCGAGGAGCACGACGAGGCTGAAGACGACGGTCAGCGGCGCGTGGCGCAGCCCGAGCGCGGACAGCAGCCCCGCGAAGCCGCCGACGCCGAGCTCACCCTCGGCCGCCCCGTCCGCCGCGCCATCGACCGCGCCGTCCACTGCGCCATCGACCGCGCCGTCGACCGCGCCATCGAGCGCGCCGTCCGCGCCGTCGAGCCCGCCCGGGTCGAAGAGGTCGAGGTCCAGCGCGCCCAGGACGACCGACAGCCAGTACAGGACGACCACCACGAGGAGGCCGGTGAAGGCCAGCGTGGGCATGGAGAGCGCGACGGCGAGGAAGTCCTGCATTGGGGCGCGATGAGAGGGGCGCGAGATGAAAGGGGCGCGCGATGAGAGGGGCGCGCGATGAGAGTACCGCTTCGGCGCCCCCCTCGCGTAGGGGTCAACCCACCGGGCCGAGCTTGATTCCGCGACTCGCACGAGCGACCGGTTGGCGCTACTTCTATGAGGTGCACGCCTGCCGGCCTTTCCTTCGATGGCTCCTCGCGCTGCTGCTCGCCGCGAGCGCTCTCCCTTCGGTGACCCACGCCCAGGGCGCCCGTCAGCTCGACGACCCGACCGGGATCACGCCCGTGCGCCCGCGACCGGTGGAGCCAGCGCCCGCGACCACGGGCCAGCAGGGCCCGGGCTTCGAGACCGCGTGGGGCTCGGCGTACGACGTGCCGCCCGCGCCGGCCGAAGGCGAGGCCCCCGACGCGCCCGCCGACGCCGCGCTCCAGCAGCGCCTGCGCTTCCTCGACGCGAGCTTCGCGCTCCTCAGCGGCCAGGGCCCCAACTACACCAGCGGCGTGATCAGCCTGATCCTCGGCGGCGTCACGATCGCGGCCGGGGCCATCTTCCTCGACCAGGGCCCGCCGTGGGATCTCTTCGCGCCGTTCATGATCGCGTCGGGCAGCGTGGCCGTGCTGAGCACGGTGATCACCGACTTCATCCTGCGCCCGAACCCGGAGCCGGTCTCGCTGCAGTACCTCGCCATGTCCAGCGGCACGCGCGCGGAGCGGCTCGCCAAGCTGAACTACGGCGAGGAGCAGCTCGCCTCGCTCGCCGAGCAGCACCTGATCCTGCGGGTGGTCGACGCGTCGCTCGCGGTGGCCGGCGCGGGCGTATCGGTGGGCGCCTACCTCGGGCTGCGGCCCCCCGGAGACTTCGACGCGATCGAGCTGCTCTTCATCGCGCCCGCCGCCATCACGGTCATCGCGGCGCTGATCGGGCTCTTCAACGAGTCGGGCGCCGAGCGCCGCTGGAGCGCCTACCAGCGCCTGCGCGACTCGCTCTCGCCCGAAGATCGCGCCCTGCTCGAGATGGAGCTCCGCCAGGAGCCCTCGTTCTCGCTCCGCCCCCTCGCGGGCGCGACGTCGTCCGGCGGCATGCTCGGCCTCACCGGCTCCTTCTGAGCCGTCAGCGGCCGCCCTCGAGCTCCTCGAGGGTCTTCGGCCAGCTCTTCTTGAGGAGGCGCGAGAGCGAGCGGTCGGCGAGCAGCCGGCCCTCGGTCTGGCAGGTGGGGCAGTAGTTCGCCTCGTTCTCCGCGTAGCGGATGCGCATCACCTTCTGACCGCACACGGGGCAGGGCTCCTTGTACTTCCCGTGCACCGCCATCTCGGGGCGGAAGGCGGTGACCTTGGTCGGGAAGGCGTCGCCCGTCTCCTCCTTCAGGCGCGCGATCCACTCTCGCAATACCTCTTGCGTGCACGCGTGGAGCCGCGCGATCTCCTCGTCGTCGAGCTGATCCGAGCGGCGCATCGGGGAGAGCTTGGCGCGGTGCAGGATCTCGTCGCTGTAGGCGTTGCCGATCCCGCTCAGGAGGCGCTGATCCGTCAGCGAGCGCTTGAGGGTGTGGCGCTCGCGGGTGAGCGCGTGCTTGAAGGCGTCGAAGTCGGCCTCGAGCGGCTCGGTCCCGCCGCGGTCGAACTCGGCGAGGCTCTTCTCGCCCTTCACCATGTGGAGCGAGGCCCGCTTCTTCTTGCTCACCTCGGTCAGGATGAGCGTGCCGCGCTCGAAGTCGAAGCCGGCCAGCCCGACGCGGCCGGGGACCTTCGCGCCCGGCTCCTCGTCCCACTTGAAGCGGCCCGCCACCATCAGGTGGATCACCACGAAGTGATCGCGCGTCAGCTCGAAGACGATGCGCTTCCCGATGCGGCGCAGCCCCTTCACCTTCCGGCCCACCACCTCGTCGATGGAGGGCTCGACGCTGCGTAGTAGGAACGGGCTCGCGAGCCGGATCTTCTCGAGCTTGGTGCCGACCGTGCGCTCGGCGATGGCGTCGATGTAGAGCTGGACGTCGGGGAGCTCGGGCATACGAAACCTCTCCTCGTTACAGGCCGGCGCGGCCGCCGCTCCGGTCGACGCCGACGCCGCGCTCGCCCTCCTCGGGGCCGGTGCGCGCCTGCTGCCAGGTGGCGTCGTTGGCGACCGGCGCGATCTCGGGGCGGGCGTAGGTGTCGACCCCATCCGCGTCGAGGAAGACGCCGACCGTGCCGTGCATCTGCCGCAGCGGGTCCTCGCCGGGGCGGCTGATGGCGGCGTGGCCGAAGCTGTTGTCGCGCGTGGCGTCGTAGCGATCCGCGCCCGCGAGGTCGGCGAAGATCCCCGCGCCGCCCTCGTTGCCCGCGCCGTAGCTGATGCCCGGCGCGCGGTAGACGTCGTCGCCGCCCGCGTCGACGAACCAGGCGATGGAGAAGTCGTGTCCGCCGCCGAGGGCCACGTTGCGTCGCGTGGCGAGCTGGTTGAAGTCGTCGCTCCCGCCGTCCTCGAGCAGCACGCTGATGGCGTAGTGCGCGTCGCCGCTCTGCACGTACCAGACGCCGTCGTAGTGGTCGTCGCCGCCGCCCTCGAGCAGCATGCCCGCGCCGTACCAGAAGCCGGTGGCCTGGGCGAAGACGCCCGCCGTGTAGCGGTCGCGGCCCGCGCGGTCCCGGAGCACGCCGAGCCCGCCGCTCATGAAGACGCCGTCGGTGAAGTCGGCGCGTCGCCCGAACCCGGCCCCCTGCACGAAGCTCGAGTTGCTCGTGGCGTCCTGGGGTGAGGTGTAGAGCACGTCGTCGACGACGCCGAGGTACGTGTCGTCGCCGTCGCGATCGTAGAGCAGGCCGACCGCGCGCACGTACGCATAGCCCTGCGCCCCGTGGTACGCGACGTAGGAGTCGTTGCCTCCTCCGTCGAGCAGCACGCCGACGCCGAAGCTCGCGCCGCCCTGCACGCCGGCCTCGCCTTCGTAGACGTCGTCGCCGCCACGGTCGTACAGCAGCCCCACGCCCAACGCGCCCCAGCCCTGGCTCAGGCGGAGCGAGCGGTAGCGGTCGCCCTCCGGGCCGAGATCGAGCAGGAGCCCGACGCCGAGGCGGCCCGCGCCTTGCCGCGAGATCTCGCTGAGCGACTGCGGCGGGTCGGACGCGCGCCCCGCGCCGTCGGAGGGGAGCCGGCGGTGGCCGGGCGGGCCCTCGTCGCTCGGGACGGCGACCTCCGCGTAGCCGTAGGTGTCGGTCCCGCCCACGTCGATCGCGACGCCGACGCCGTGATCGGCCGAGGCGGTCCCGCCGGCCGCGAAGCGGTAGGTGTCGTCGCCGCCGAGGTCGAGGAGGAAGAGCGCGCCGTCCCACTCGGCCGCCTCGTAGGTGTCGTCCCCGGCCCCGCGGACGGCGAAGCGACCGGCGGGGGTCTCCACGGTCAGCGTCGCGTCGGTCCCGACCAGCGTCTCGAGTTGCGCGGCCTCGATCGCCTCGAGCAGCGCCACGGCCGCGCTCGCCATCGCGGCCACGTCGACGTCTCCGAGCAACGCGCCTTGCACATCGTCGCGCGTGGCGGCGAGCGGCGTGCCGCGGCGGCCGAGCGCCATGTCTCCCGCGAGGTCGAACCAGTCCGCGCGCTCGCGCTCGGGCAGCCGCGCGATGGCGGCCTCGCGCGCGAGGATGGCGTGGCGGAGAGCGTCGACCACGGGCACGAGCCGCGTCTCGAGCGCGTCGGGGAGCGACGCCACCGCGGCCGCGAGCCCAGGGTCCGGCGCGCCGCCCGCGCCGGTGACGAGGGCGCCGAGCGCGGCGGTCAGGTCGGGCGACGCGTCCGCGGGGGGCGCCGCGATCGGGAGGTCTGCCCAGCGGCTCGCCTCGCGCAGCGCCCGGCTGGCCGCGTCGTCGCCTCGGGTGGCGTCGTCCAGCGACGTGGAGAGCGCGCGGCCCATCGCGAGGGAGGCCGGCCAGTAGCTGTGCGCGCGGTCCGTCCAGCTGAGCCGGAAGCGATCGTGGGAGAGCGCGGGCGGGAAGGCGTCGAGGAAGCGGTGCGGGAACGACATGCCGCAGCGGTCGCGCTCGATCGCCGCGAGCGCCTCGTCGAGCATCGTCGCCTCGCCCGGCTCGACCGCGCAGTGGCAGTCCGGGGCGAGGAGCGCGCTCCACGGGTCGGGGCTCGGCAGGTCGGGCACGCAGAGCCCATCGTGCAGGGTCGCGCCGTCGGGGCAGGCGCCGCCGCTCGGCGAAGAGAGGCAGAGCGCGCGCTCGCCCACGGTGTGACAGGCGCCGCCATCCGGGCACGCGCCGTCCACGCACTCCGTGGCCAGGCCCGCGTCCACGAGGGCCTGGCAGCGCTCGGGCGGCGAGGCCTCGTCGCGCACGCAGAAGCGCCCGTCCGGGAGATCGCGGCAGCGGCGCATGCCGATCGGGCAGTCCGCGTCCACGCGGCATTCGGTGGTGCAGTGCGGGCCCAGCCCGTCGGTGTCGACGCATCGGTCGTAGGCGCCCGCGCACGGGCAGTCGCTCGCCGGCTCGCTCTCGATGCAGGCGCCGCTGGCCGGGCGGCAGCTGACCGGGAACCCCGGCGCCTCCGCCTCGCAGCGGGCGTCGAGACCCAGCCCGGCGCAGTCGTCGTCGGCCGCGCAGGGGTGCCCGCAGAAGTTGCCGTCGGCCAGGAAGAGGCAGAGGTTGCCGTCGCCGCAGTCGGCGTCACGGCGGCAGGGCGCGCAGAAGCGCGAGGGTGGTGGCCCTGCGTCGACGCCCGCGTCGGAGCCCGCGTCGGCGCCGCCGTCGAGCGCGCCGTCCGGAGAGCCGGCGTCCGCGGCGACCCCGCCGTCGCACGCGGTCAGGAGGAGGAGGACGAGGACGGAGCCGCGCATGGCCCGAGCATAGAGCACATCGCGAACCTACGGACGGCTGGCGCTCGGGCGTTGCGTGAGCCGGCGCCGCGTCCACATATGCGCCATGACAGTCAAGAGCGCCGCCAAAGAGCAAGTCCGCACCATGCGGGAGGACCTCCAGCAGCTGCGGGATCGCATCCGCGTGAAGCTCCACCTCGCCAGCATGGAGCTGCGCGACCGCTTCGAGTCCGTCGAGCCCGACGTCCGCGAGTTCGAGCACCGCGCGGAGAAGGTCACCGAGGAGGTCGGCGCGGAGCTCGAGGAGGGCTGGCAGCACCTCAAGAAGGCGCTGACCGCCATCGACGACGAGCTCCGCGGCGAGAAGAAGAAGCCGAACTGATCGCGAGCGCTACTCGTTCGGCCTACTCGTTCGGGGGCGGGATCCGCGGCGGGACGAGGAAGAACACGATGCGATCGTCGAGCGGCGTGAAGCCGTCGCCGAGCACGTCGATCCGCGCGCGGAAGAGCTGCGGGTCGAGCGTGGGCATCACCGTGGTGTTCATCCGCGGCACGATGTCGAAGCAGACCGGGTTGCCGGGTACGACGTTCTGGAACGTGTCCGGGTAGCTGTCCGCGTCGATGCCGGGCGCGTCGATCGTGGTCCAGCCCGTGGTGCAGCTCAGGCCCGCGGCCGCGGTGGAGCGCGTCTCGAGGCGATCGAGGAACGCCACCACCGCGTCGACCGTCTCGCCCGGATCGGCGATGTCGGTCGCGCGCGCGGAGACGTCGAGGGGGACCTGCGCCGCCTGGTAGATGGCGTCGACCGCCGCGGTGCCGAGCCCGCTCCCCGTCGACGAGATGCCGATGACGAAGGGGTTCGGGCTCCCGCTCGCGTCGAGCGTGCTCGTCTGCCGCGCGAACTCGCGCAGCATGTCGCGGGCGTCGGTGCCGCCGCTGTTGACGCCGACCACCCGGGCGCCGATGCCGTTGAGCGCGCTCATCGCCGCGGCGTAGCTCGGGGGGGTGGGCGAGATGCCGCTGTAGGTGGTCCCCGGGTAGTTGTGGCTGATGGCGTCGGTGATGACGACGATGACCGGCACCGCGTCCGGCCGGAAGCACGCGCCAGCCCGGTGACCCGCCGCGCAGCTCGGGTAGCTCGGCCCGTACCAGAGCGCCCCGCGGCTCGCGAGGCCCCAGAGCGCCGGGATGTGGCTCTCCGGGTAGTCGACGCCGTAGTGCGTGACGAGCCCGTTGACCGCGGTCTGCGCCGCGGTGGTGGAGCTGGTCATCTGCTGGCGCAGGTAGAGCGGTCGATCCCCGTCGCCGAGCGACCCGTAGCCGCCCGTCGGGTAGTCGTCGAAGCCGCCGACGCCGAACCACGCCTGCGGGATGCGCGAGCGCACCATCGGGATGATGGTCGACGAGAGGCTGCTCCTGAGGTTGGCGATCTCCCCGCCCATCGAGCCGGTGGTGTCGACGAGGAAGTAGACGTCCGCCTTCTGGAGGTCGGTGCGGAACTCGAGCGTGTCCCGCGTCGGGTCGGGCGGCATCATGTAGGGCACGACGAAGACGAAGTCGCCGCGTGTGCGGGGGCTGTCGCTGGCGTCGAGCGGGTCGGTGCCCGCGCCGACCTCGATCAGATCGCTGACTCCGTCGCCGTCCGTATCGGCCCGGATGGGGCTCGTCCCCGCCGCCCGCTCGGCCGCGTCGCTCAGGCCGTCCGCGTCCGAGTCGGTGTCGCGGAAGTCGAAGATGCCGTCCATGTCGGTGTCGACGGGCGGCGTGGCGAGGTCGGTGTCGCCCGCCTCCATCGCGTCGGTGAAGCCGTCGCCGTCGGTGTCGAGGTCGTAGCGGTCCGGGACGCCGTCCCCGTCGGTGTCCTCGAGCGCCTCGATCAGGTCGGCGATGGTGTCGCCGTCGGAGTCGGGCGAGTTGTAGTCGGCCGTGCCGTCCATGTCGGTGTCGCGCGGCGCGGAGGGGTCGCCCCCGATCTCGAGCACGTCGTCGAGGCCGTCGCCGTCGTTGTCGCCGTCACGGAACGCGGGGCGTCCGTCGCCGTCACGGTCCGAGGTGCCCTCGACGCGATCGGGCACGCCGTTGCCGTCGCTGTCGTCATCGCGGAAGTCCGGGACTCCGTCGAAGTCGGAGTCGACGGGCGAGGTGATCGGGTCCGCGTCGCCCGCCTCGTCGCGATCGAGGATGCCGTCGTTGTCGCTGTCGGGGTCGAGGTAGTCGGGCGCGCCGTCGCCGTCCGTGTCGGTCGACATGCCGCCGCTGCGGCCCTCGTGGAAGTCGCTGATGCCGTCCATGTCGGTGTCGCCGAACGGATCGAAGCCCGCGTCCATGGGCGGCATCCCGGCGTCGTACATCACGCCGGAGTCGGGCATCGGCATCGGGCCGCTGTCGGGGGGCGCGCCTCCGTCGTCACCGCCTCCGCCGCCGTCGGTCGTGCCGCCGCCCGCGTCGCTCGGCTCGACGCAGAGCCCGTCGATGCAGCGCCCGCTCTCGCAGTCGTCGCTGCTCGCGCAGGTGTCTCCCGTGGTCCCGCCCGGGTCTGCCGCGCAGCCGGCCCCCAGCAGGATCAGCGCCCCAATCCAAAGCAAGCCGTGACGTGTCATCCCTCTACCTCCGTCGAACCTGGACGATCACGGTATCACCGGACGGGCTCGTAGAGGAGAGCGGGCCGTCAGGGGAGGCGCAGATCGAGCATCAGATAGAAGAACTGGCTGAGCTCGTCGTGCCCGAGGTTCTCGGCCGCGGGCCCGGGCAGGAAGACCGAGTAGCCGCCCTGGACAGAGATGGCGGGGCTGGGGCGCCAGTTGGCGACCAGGTCGAGCTCGAGGCCGAGCAGGTGCTCGCCGTTCGCCGCGCTCTGGCCGAGGAGCCGGCCGTTCTGGCCGCGCCACGGGCCCTGCGACTCGGGCAGCGCGAAGCCGTGCGCGTCGAGCCAGACGGCGAGCTTCGTGCCCTGGGGGGCGACGCGGACGCGCAGGAACGCGCTGCCCATGTTCGCGAGGGACGCGTAGTCGATGATGCCGTAGCGCGCGTGGTTGGCGGGAAAGAGGTTGTCGAAGAGGTCGACGTCGTCGCCCGGCCCCGTGCCGAAGGAGCCGCCGCCGCGCAGCTCGAAGCGGAGCGCGCCGGCGAAGCGGTAGCCGGCCCAGCCCGCGCCCGCGAAGGCGAGGTGGATGTCGCCCGCCTCGACCTTCTCGCCGATCTGCGCCATCGCCTCGACGTCGTAGAAGAAGCCGCCGTGGACGCCGTGCGCGCGGATGGCGCCCGTGCCCAGGTGAGGGTCGACCGCGCCGACCCCGGCGAGGCCCCCGAGCCCCCCGAGCCCGGCTCCGGCGTAGCCGTCGTAGCGGTAGAGCACGGTCGGCTCGAGCACGAGGGCCGGGGACACCACGGCCTGGGCGCGCAGGCCGAAGAGCAGCCGTCCCGGGTGCTCCTGAGGCGGGAGGGACGAGGACACGAACGTGGGCTGGTTCAACAACCAGGCGCCGAAGGCGTCGAAGCTCAGGCCGCCCAGATCGACCCGGCCGCGCACCGCGTCGAACGAGATGCCCGCGCCCCAGGGCGCCGCGCCGATCAGACGCTGATGACCCCATCGGATCTCCTGCCGCCCGACGCGGAGCCAGCCCTCGTCGAACGCGACCTCGCCGAACGCCTGGAAGAGATCGGTCGAGGAGGCGAGCTCTCCGGTCTCGCCGAAGCGGCGCGCGTCTCGCAGCACGAGCACCGCGCGGAACATGCGCCAGCGCGCGTCGGCCCCCGCCCAGACCCGGTGCTCGACCCGGAAGCGATCGAAGTCGTCGACGACGGGCTCGTCGAGGCCGAGCTGGTACTCGTAGTTGCTCAGCCGGACCTCGCCGCGCTCCCGCACCCGCAGGATCGGCGAGAGCCAGAGCTCGCCTTCGCGGATCACGTTTTGCTCCGTGCGCGTCCCGCGCTCCGGCGTCTGGGCGTGCGCGGCGCTGGCGGTGCAGAGGGCGAGGAGCAGCGTGGCGAGGCGCATGCCGCCGACCATAGCTCGGGGGATGGCCGCTTTGGCAACTCGCCGCGCGTCTCCTACGCTGTGAGGGGGAGGGCAGATGTTCGAGATCGACAACCCGTGTGAGGAGCGCTGGGAGGCGATGGCGCCGCGGGGCGAGGGCCGCTTCTGCGCCCGCTGTGAGCGGGTGGTGGTGGATCTGTCGCGGCTGACCCGCGCGCAGGCGGAGGCGCGCGTGAAGCGGCGCGCGGGGCGGACCTGCCTGGCCGTGCGTCGCGACGTGGACACCCACGCGCCGGTCTTCCGGCCCGAGCCCTCCGTCGCGCCGCGCTGGGCGGGCGGACTCGTCCTGGCGGCCGCGCTGACGGGCGGCGGCTGCGCGGGCAGCTCGAGCGCCGCGACCGAGGCGCCGCAGATTGTCGCCGAGCGCGAGCCGGCCGATCCGGGCCCTCCCATGCAGCCCATCGAGGCCGACCGCCGCGTGGCCCAGCTGGAGCCGGCGCTGCTCACCCGGGCGATCCCCGCAGACGAGCTCGATCTGGGCCCCGACTCCGCCACGCCGACCGCCGCGCAGCGCGCGCTGACCGAGCGCAAGCACCCGCCGCCGCAGGTCGTGCACACCTACCTCATGATGGGGTTCTGACGCCGGCCTCCAGGTAGCTCTTCGCCTGGAGGTTCCACATGCGGGCGTAGAGGCCGCCCTCGGCGAGCAGCTCCGCGTGCGTGCCGGTCTCCACCACCCGGCCGTCGTCGAGCACGACGATGCGATCCGCCATCGGCACCGAGCTGAAGCGGTGCGTGATCAGGATCGCGGTGGCGTCCTTCTTCAGCTCCGCGAAGCGCTCGAAGATCTCGTGCTCGCCCTCGGCGTCGAGGGCCGCGGTCGGCTCGTCGAGCACGAGGATCTTGCTCTTGCGCATGAAGGCGCGGGCGAGCGCGAGGCGCTGCCATTGCCCGACCGACAGCTCCTCGCCGCCGAACCAGCGCCCGAGCATCGCGTCGTATCCGTCGGGCAGGCCCTCGATGGTCGCGTCCGCGCCCGCCATCTCGGCCGCCTCTTTGGCGCGCGCCCGGTCGTCGATCTCCGGCATCCACCCGAGCCCGACGTTCTCCTGGACGGTGAAGTGGTAGTGCACGAAGTCCTGGAAGAGCACGCCGATGCGCGCCCGCAGCTCGCCCGGATCGAGCGAGGCGATGTCCTCACCGTCGATGAGCACGCGCCCGCGGGTGGGAGGGTAGAGCCCGACCAGGAGCTTGATGAGGCTCGTCTTGCCCGCGCCGTTGGGGCCGACGAGCGCGATGGTCTCGCCCGCGCGGATCTCGAGGTCGATCGCGCTCAGCGCCGTGCGGTCCGAGCCCGGGTAGCGGAACTCCACGTCCTCGAACGTGATCGACGGACCGGACGCGTCGAGCTTCGCCTCCGCCGGCGCCACACGCGCCACGTCGTCGCTCTCCACCGCGAGCAGCTCGAAGAGGTTCTCCATGTAGAGGTTGTCCTCGTAGGCGCGCGCGAGGCTCAGCATCGCCCCCTGGAAGTCGCGCTGCCCCTGCCGGAAGACGGTCAGGTAGAGCGTCATGGATCCCAGCGTGATCACGCCCGCCGCGGTCTGCCCGACGATGACGACGTAGATGCCGTAGAAGACCAGCACGCTCAGCGCCCCGAACACGGTCACCGCCGCGCCGCGCTTGCGGGCGAACTCGCGATCCTCCTCGTAGAAGCGCTCGAAGAGCGCGCGGTGCTTGCCGAGCAGCCAGCTGCCGAGCGCGAAGAGCTTGATCTCCTTCACGTGGTAGTCGGCGGTCAGCAGCTGCTGCAGGTAGTACGCGCGCCGCTCGTCCTGGGTGCGCCGCACGCGCATCGCGTACTGCCCGGCCGCGAAGCGCGTGTCGGCGAGGAACGGCAGGCTCGCGAGCAGGAGCGCGAGCACCGCCCAGACCGAGAACGAGAGCAGCAGCGCGCAGTAGCCGGTCAGGGTCAGCACGCTCCGGCCGAGGGAGAGCCCCTGGGTGATCATCTCGAGCGGACGCCACGAGCTCTCCTTGCGAGCGCGCTCGACCACGTCCATCAGCTTCGGGTCCTCGAAGTGCTTCAGGCTCAACGACAGCGTCTTCTCGAAGATGAACGCGTCGACGTGGAGCGCGAGCCGCGTGCGGAGGAGCTGGGAGGCGTAGCCGAGGTACTGCCCCGACGTGTGGGTCAGCAGGATCAGGCCGAGCTCCACCGCGACCCAGGTCAGCGCGTCCTCGGTCGGGTGGCCCGGGGCGTCGATCGCCGCGACGACCGAGTCGACGATCTGCTTGCCGACCCAGGCGATGGCGACCGGGAGCACGGCGTTGACGATCGACGCCGCGACGTAGCGCCCCGTCAGGCCGGGCTCGACCTTCCAGGCGATGCCGATCGCGCGCCGCACGTTCCGCCACAGGAGGCGGATCTGGCGCGCGGTGCTTCTCGGCGGCTCGGCCACGCGCCTCGATTACCACGAAGCGTGTATCCTCGCGCGGCGCATGACCGACCGGCCCGTCTTCGGGGTGAACCTGCCCTGGCTCTTCGGCTCGTATGGCCACGATCTCGCGATCAACGAGCACTACGCGGACTGGGGCTACGCCTGGGACGAGGCGGAGGCCGCGCGCGCCCTCGCCGAGGTGAAGGAGCTCGGCTTCGACGCGGTCCGGATCTGGCTCTGCGAGAACGGCGAGGGCGTGGTCACCGAAGGCGGGGCCGTGCGCGGCGTGCACCCCGCGCTCCTGACGAACCTCGCCCGGCTCCAGGAGATGCTCGCGGCGGAGGGCCTCATCGCCTACTGGACCTTGCTCGACGGCAACAGCTGGAAGCGGGAGGGCGACGCGCTCAGCCACGCGATCCTGACCGACCCCGCGCAGACGGCGCGCTTCGCCGAGCGGGTGGCGGCGCCGATCTCCGAGGCGCTCGACCCCGCGCTCACCTTCGCGCTCGAGGTCGTCAACGAGCCCGAGGTCATGACCCCCGAGTGCACCGAGGCGCCGACCGCGAGCTGGGAGACCCTCGCGCGCGGGATCGCCACCGTCGGCGACGCCTTCCGCGGGCGCCACCGCGTCACGGCTGGGACAATGCACGTCTTCTTGCCGAGTCTGTGGGCCGCCGAGCCCCGCGTCGACGCGATCGACGTGCACCTCTATCACCCGCAGGGCGGCCTCCCGCCCCGCTCGCACCTCGCGCGCTACTGCGAGGACCCGGCCGTCGCCGACGCGTTCCTGGTCGCGGGCGAGTGCGGGCTGCCCGACGAGGTCGGAGGTCGCGCGCTGCTCAGCTACCTCGAGAACGCCGTCACCGAGCGCTACGACGGGGTCTTCCTCTGGCGGCTCGAGCACGTGCTGGTGACCCAGGACGACACCCGCGCCATCACCGAGACGGGCCACGAGGTCCGCGCCGTGCTCGAGCGACTGAAGGGCTGATGGCGATCCGGCTGCCGCGCTTCCTCGCGCCCAGAGCGCCCCGCGAGCGAGAGGACGGAGACGGGCGCCTGCGCTCGTGGGAGTGGCCGTTCGCCGCGCTCGTCTCGCTCCTCGCCGTGCTCTGGCTCGGCCACGCGCCGCTCGACACGCCCTACTGGTGGGACGCGGCCGCGGTCTACGTGCCCGGCAGCCAGTGGGTGCGCGACAACGCCTTCGCGGCCGTGCCGGGCGTCTTCCCCAGCCTCCTGGGCCGGGGCCACACCACGCTCTTCTACGTCATCACGGCCGGCGCGTTCTCGCTCTTCGGCGACGCGCCCGCGGTCGGTCACGCGGTGGTCCTGATCTTCAGCGTGATGACGCTCGTCTACAGCTACGCGCTGGGCACGCTGCTCTTCGGGCGCCTCGCCGGGCTCGCCGCCGCGACCTTGACCGGCGTGGCGCCGCTCTACCTGACGATCTCGTCGATGGTGTTGCCCGAGATCCCGCTCACCGCCTTCACCATGGCGTGCCTCTACGAGTGGGCGCGGGGGCGGCACCTCGGCGCGATGGTCTTCGGCGTGCTCGTGGTGCTCACCAAGGAGACGGGGCTCGCGTGCGCGTGCGCCATCCTGGGCGCGACCGTGCTCTGGTCGTGGAAGGCGCGCCAGGTCGCGTGGCGCCCGCTCCTCGCCGCGGGCCTCGCGCCGATGGTGGTGCTCGGCGCCTTCTTCGTCTGGCAGCGCGTCGCGGAGGGCTGGTGGGTGCTCCCGTTCCACGCGGAGCTCTTCGAGCAGGAGCACGACTACTTCTGGTCGGGCGTGCACACCTTCTCGTCCATGGCGCTGGCGGACGGGCGCGCGGTGGCGCTCTTCGCGGCGCTGCTCGTGGGCGGGCTGCGCCTCTGGCAGAGCCGCGAGACCTTCGGCGCGTACGTGCCCTCTCCCGGCGCGCCGCCGCGGTGGGCCGTCGTCGCCGCGCTCGGGCTGGTCTTCCTCGCCTACCAGGTCTTCTTCACCAAGATGTGGTTCCTCCAGCGCTACGCGCTGCCCGCGCACCCGTGCCTCGCGATCCTGCTCGGCGCGGCCCTGCTGCCGCGCGTCTGGGAGGAGGCGAAGGCCTACGCCGTGGTCGGCGCGCTCGCCGTGCTCGCCACGGCCGGCTTCGCGGTCGAGCGCGCGGAGGCGGGAGACGACTACGCGAGCGGCGAGACCACGTTCCGCTACCTGCACATGGTCGAGGCGCACCGCGAGATCTTCGCCGTGCTCGAGGCGCGCGCGGACGCGCCCCTGATCTTGTCGAGCTGGCCGCTCTCGTCCGAGCTCCGCGATCCCAGCCTCGGCTGGGTGGAGCGCCCCTACGAGGTGGTCGGCGTCACGGGCTACCTCGACGGCACCGACGAGATCCAGCGCGGCCGCCCCATCGAGGCGATCGTCAGCGCCCACGGCATCGGCGACCACGACGACCTCGTGCGCGTGGCGGAAGAGCTCGGCATGCGGCGCACCCGCCGCGCGGCGGTGGGCGGCGCGGTGGTCGATCTGTTCGAGCCGTGAAGCTCAGCGGAGCATGGAGGCCTCGTCGCTCAGCAACAGCGGCCCGTCCTCCGGGGCGACCAGCACGAGCCGGGTCGGCATGCTCGCGTCCCGGTAGCCGGTCCCGGCGGAGGCCTCCTCGTCCGGGTCGCGCTCCCAGCGGCCGGCGCCGACCACGCAGACCTGCTCCCCCGGCTCCACGACGCCCTCGCGGTAGCGCATGTTCTTGTTGAACACCAAGCCCTGGCTGGACTGACCGCGCTCGCGCAGGAAGGCGTCTAGCTCGGGGGTGGCGTCGTTGAGAAACCCGGAAGAGAACTTGCCGTCCTTCTCCAGCACGCACTGGACGAAGTCCGTCTTCACGAGCGCCTTGGTGTCGCCGTCGCGCAGCAGGAAGTCCACGCCCTCGTGCTCGTCGACGATCGTGACCCAGCGCCGGTTCTTGCTGCTCCCGCGCTGCTCCTCCACCGTCACGCGCCAGTAGGCGCAGAGGCGCCCGCTGAGCGGAGCCGTCACCGAGGCGCCCGGCAGCACTTCGCCGATGACGCGCGCGGTCTGGCCGTCTCGGACCCGCGCGGCGGGGAGGAGCGGCACCGCCTGCATCGCGCGGCGCGCCTTCTGGTCGGCAGAGAAGTACCAGCGGAAGAGCGCGAAGCCGCCGACCAGGAGGAGCATCAGGAGGAAGAGCCAGAGCTGGATCACGGGCTGAGTCTACCGCTCACGGCGCCGCGGTGGGCGACAGCACGGTCTCGTCGGGCAGGCCGAGCCAGCGCTTCACCTCGGCGCGGAAGGCCTCGTAGTAGCTCAGCCGGTAGTGGAACGGGTAGCGCCCGTAGGGGTGCTCGGGGTCGGCCTGCTGCGCCAGCGTCTCCCCCTGGAGCGTCTTCATGCGCGGGACCTGCGCTTCGAGATCGCGGGCGAGCCGCTCGCAGAACGCGTAGTAGAAGTCGACCTGGTCGTTGAGCACGTCGACCTTGAAGCGCACGCCGTCGTTGCGGCAGGCGGGCGCGACGTGAAAGCCGATCTCGAGCTCCGGCTTGATGTCCCGCAGGCGCGACAGGAACGCGATCGCCGCGTCGCGGAAGGGCTCGTAGTCGAGCTCCCACAAGAACCGCGCCTGGTGCGGGACGTCCAGCTGGAAGTACTTCTCGACCTCCCAGCTCGACAGGAACGCGCGCCCGTCCTCCGTGTCGAGCTGGCGGAAGATGAAGCTGGTCACGACGTCGAAGACGAGCACCTGGTTGATGCGTGCGCCGCGCTCGAGCTTCGGGCCGTGCGTCTTGTCGAGCTCGCCCTTCGCCATCGCGAAGCCCCAGGCGTTCGTGTCGTCGACCTCGCGGAGCTGCCGCTCGCCCTCGCGCAGCGCCCCGGTCACCAGGCTGGGAAAGGCGGTGCGGCCGACGTAGTCGAAGATGCGCACCCCCTCGTCGACGAAGGTGGGCCAGCCCGCGGCGCGGAAGCTGTCGGCGGTGCCGCAGGAGCCGAGCACGGTCAGGTAGCGATGCGAGGGAGCCATGACTGCGGAGCGCCGAAGATAGCAGCCCGCGCGAGTGAGGTCGCGGGCGTGATAGCATCCGGCCGCGCCTCGTCGTCCCCCCGGGCGCAGGATGGGAGACCGTGAGCACCGAGCCGCCTTCGCCGCCCGAGACTCCGACCGCGTGGCAGCCCCAGCGGGTCGCGGATCTCTACGACGACGACCCCGAGATCTGGGCCGAGGTGATCGGCCCGACCCACCACTATCACTTCGGCATCGTCGATCCGGAGGCCGATCCGGAGGACGCGGAGGCACACTTCGACTTCACCGTCCGCAGCCTCTATCGATGGATCCCGCGCGGCGCGCGAGTGCTGGACCTCGGCTGCGGCTGGGGAGGCGCGGCGCGCATGCTCGCGCGCGAGCGCGACGCGAAGATGGTCGGCGTGACGATCTCCGCGCCGCAGGTCGCCTTCTACGAGCAGCACGTGCCCGGCGGGCGCTGCGTGCACGCGGACATGGCGCAGCTCGACATCGAGGAGCGCTTCGACGTCGGCATCGCGCTCGAATCCTTCTGCCACGTCGACCTCCCGGGCGCCTCGCTCGCGCGGATCCGCGGCCACGTGGATCGACTGGTCTTGCTCGACCACGTCTCGACCGGCGACTCCTACGAGGTCGAGGCGTGGCGGATGCGCTTCCCGTCGCGGGAGGAGTTCCGCGCGCTGGTGGAGGGCGCCGGCTTTCGGATCGTGCACGACGAGGAGAACGACGTGCCCTGGGTCACCGCCGCCCGGTACTGGCTCCGGCGCGTCCGCGCGCGCTTCCCGGAGGGCCCGCCGGACGGTCAGTTCCGCTTGCTCCACGACCTCTGTCAGCAGCTCGTGATTCTCGACGGCTCGCCCACCCGGAGCCGGCTGATCGTCGCCGAGTGAGCGCCGCGCTCAGCCCTCGAGCAGCTGCCGCTGGTGGTCGAAGAGCGAGGCGTACGCGCCGCCCGCGTCGAGCAGCGCGGCGTGCTCGCCCTCCTCGACGATCCGGCCGCCCTCGAGGACGAGGATGCGATCGGCGTCCCGGATCGTGTCGAGCCGGTGCGCGATCGTGACGACGGTGCGGCCGCGCGCGATCTCGGGCAGGTGCTCGACGATCGCTCGCTCGGTCTCCGAGTCCAGCGCGCTGGTGGCTTCGTCGAAGATCAGGATCGCGGGGTCCCGGTAGAGACAGCGCGCCATGCACAGGCGCTGGCGCTGCCCACCGGAGAGCCCAGCGCCCCCCTCGGCCAGCTCCGTCTCGTATCCGCGCGGCAGCAGCGCGATGAACTCGTGCGCGCCGACCGCGCGCGCAGCGTCCTCGACCGCGGCGAGGTCGGGCGTGTCGACTCCGTACGCGATGTTGTCTGCGATCGTCCCCGCGAAGAGGTGACCATCCTGGCCGACCAGGCCCACCGCGCGGCGGATCGCGCCCCGGCTGAGCGAGCGTGACGGAACGCCGTCGACCGCGAGCTCCCCACGCGTCGGCCGGAGGAGCCCTTGGAGGAGGTGCGCCAGGGTCGACTTGCCGGAGCCGCTCCGGCCCACGAGCGCGACGCGCTCGCCCGGCGCGATCTCGAGGTCGACGTCCTCGAGGACCCACGGCGCGCCGGGCGCGTACCGGAAGTGGACGCCGCGGAGGCGCAGCGCGCCCCGGACCGGTCGTGGCCACGCGTCGGCGCCGGGCTCCTCGACCTCGAGCGGCTCGTCGAACAGCTCGTCGAGCTTCCGAAAGCTGACGTCGGTCTGCTGCAGGGTGTCGAGGGCTCGCGCGAGGAGGACCAGCGGGCTCACGGCGAGCGTGACGAGCTGGCTGACGGTGAGCACCTCGCCGGGGGAGAGCGCGCCTTCGAAGGCGAGCGTCACGGCGAGGTAGGTGGCGCCCGTGACGGCGAGCTGGGCCGCTCCGCCCACACCGAAGCCCAGGCCGGCGCGCAGGACGATGCCGCGCCGCTCCAGCTCGGCCCCCTCGACGTTGAGGCGCTCCCAGCGATGACGCGCGTACGTGGTCGCGTCCAGGCTCTTCAGGGTCGCGATCCCTTCGAGCTGCTCCGAGGTCAGCCCCTGTTGACGCTTGCGAGTGTCGAAGAGGCGCCCGTAGAGCGCGCGGTAGCGTCGAGCCACGACCCGGGTGAGCGCGAACGTCGCGGCGCCCGCGATCACGGGGACGAGCGGAAGGCTCCAGTGGTAGACGAAGAGGAAGAGGCTGAAGCAAGTTGTCTGGAGCAGGCTGACGAGGACCTCGATCGGCTCGCCCGACAGCGCGTCTCGGATTCGGCCGATCTCGTGGAACGACGCGAGAATCCGGCCGACGGTCGAGTCGGTCCGGTGCGGGGTGCCCAGCGCGTGGCGCGAGACGAGCGTCGCGAGGCGCAGCTCGAGGTGGACGTCGAGCTGAGCCAGGAGCATCGCCTCGAGGGTGCGGAGCGCCAGGTAGGTCGCCTGGCAGAGCGCCAGCCCGACGACGAGACCCAGCAGCAGAGAGCCCTCGCGATCGTGCACCGCGAGGTCGACGATGGCGCCGTTGAGGACCGGTGTGGCGAGGCCGAGCGTGACGGCGACCACCGCGATGAGCGCGGTGCGCACGAGCAGCCGCCGCGAGCCCGTGAGGAGGGTGGCGTAGCGGGCGTAGCGGCGGAGCGCGCCGCCGTCGGACGCGCGCGTGGTGAGCAGGGGGCGCTCGTCGCGCACGAACAGCGCCTGGCCCGTCCAGGCGGCGCGGAGCGCGTCGTCGTCCATGAATCGCGCGCCCTCTAGCGGGTCGAAGAGGTCCACGCGGCCACCGCGTCGTCCGCGCACGACGACGTAGCGATCGGACAGGGCGACGATCGCGGGCAGGGGCAGCGCGTCCAGCTCCGAGGGGTCGCGCAGGGTGCCCGCGCTCGCGACGAGGCCGCGCGCCTCGGCCGCCCGGCCCAGCGCGTGGAGGTTGGGCAGGCCGCCCGGGAGCGTGAGCCGCGCGCGCACGTCGTCGGGGTCGAAGGGGACGCCGTGCGCATCGAGGAGCGCCATCATGGCCCGAGCTCCGGACTCCTCGCGCACGGCGCTCATCGCGGCCCGGCGAGGCGGCTCGAGATCACGCTCAGCAGCGTCGCGCGCCCGGCGTCCACTTCGGCCATCACCTCCGCTCCATCGGGGAGCCCTTCGGGTGGGGACGGGATCGTCACCACGCACTCCAGGTCGGCGCTCGACGCCTCGCGCGCGCACGCGCGGACGCGCCCCTCGACCGGCGCGGTCAGCCCGTCCGACGTCAGCCGGACCGCGGACCCCTCTCGGACGCGCGCCGCGTGCTCCGACGACATCACCCGCGCGGTCCACGCGCTCTCTGGCGGCGCGACGGTGGCGCATGGGGCGCCCGCCGGGACGATCGCGCCCGCGCGCACGTCGACGCGGCGCACGAGTCCGTCGATCGGGGCCGGCACCACGAACCGCTGACGGTTCCGGTCGGCCTCCTCCGCCAGCCGCGCGAGCGCCACCTGGAGGTCCGCCTCTTCGCGGTCGCGTGCCGCGGCCGCGACCCGCTCGACGGCCGAGAGGAGGCCGGCGCGGGCGAGGTCGTCGCGGCGCCCCTCCAGCGCCGCGAGGTCGGCTTCGAGCTCGTGGGCGCCTGGGCGGGGACGCCGCACGAGGCGCTGGATCCGCGCGCGCGCCTCCTCGCCGACGTCGCGCTCGAGCCTCACGAGCGCCTCCCCCCGCGCGACGCGCCGCCCGCGGCTCACGACGACCTCCTGCACCCGCCCGCCGCTCAGCGCGCGCGCCTCGACGGCTGCGGGCTCGAGCGACACGCGGCCGGTCATGCTCACCCGACGCGGCACCTCGATCCGCGCGGCGGCCACGACGCCCCCCGCCACCGCGAGCGCCATCCCGTAGAGGACGAGCCGGCTCCAGCGCGAGGGCGGGCGCGCGACGAGCTCCGACGTCACCCACGCGGCCGAGCCCGGATCGAACTGGAGGGCGTCTCGGCCTGGATCCTGAGGCTGCTCGGACATGTACCGCGTCGGCGCCGGATGATATACGGGCCCCGAAGGTGATGCACCCCTTCACGACGGCCGCGCCCGACGCATGGAGCGCGCTCCCGTGAGCGAGGCCCCGCGCGCTCCCGCGGACGGGCCGCCGCTCACCGCCTTCCGCGCCGACCCGGGGGCCCAGGCGGTCCGCCCGGTGTGGATCGCGCAACACGACGCGATGGACTGCGGCGCCGCCTGCCTCGCGATGGTGGCGCACGCCCACGGGCGACGGATCGGGACCGCCACCTATCGTTCGCTCGTCCACGTCACCCGCGACGGCGCGTCGATGTGGTCACTGCGCCAGGCGGCGCGCTCCACCGGCTTCGAGGCTACCGGGGTGCGGCTCGGGCTGCGCCGTCTACAGCAGATGCGGCTGCCGGCCGTCGTCTTGATGAAGTACCACTTCGTCGTCCTCTTCGAGGCCGACGAAGAGCACGTGCTCATCGGCGATCCTGCGGTGGGCCTGGTGCGAATGGAGCGCGCCGCGTTTCTCGCGGACTGGTCGGGGACGGCGCTACTCCTCCGGCCGACGCCCGCGCTGTTCACGCACCCGGAGACGCGCCGCGCGTTCCTCAAGTACGGCGCGCTCCTCGCCGGCTCGGGCCGCGTGCTGTGCGAGGCCACGCTCGCCTCGACCCTCGCCCTCGCGTTCTCCCTGGCGCTCCCCGTCTTGACGCAGCTCCTCTTCGACCGCGTCATCCTGCGCGGCCACGCCTCCGAGCTGGAAGTGCTGGTGGGCGCCATGGTGGCGGCCGGGCTCGCGCTGGTGGGAGCCTCGACCGTCAAGACGTACCTGCTCGGCCACGCGGCCACGCGCTTCGGGGTCGTCTTCTCGACGCAGTTCTATCGGACGGCGCTCTCGCTCCCGCTCAACTTCTTCGCCGTCCGACGCACGGGCGACGTGCTCTCACGGTTCTCGGAGATCGATCGGATCCGGACCCTGCTCACGCGCGACGTGCTCTCTGCGCTCGTCGACGCCCTCTCGATCGTCTTCTACCTGGCCCTCCTGTCCGTCTACCGCGCCGAGCTGGGCGGTGTGGCGACCGTCGGGCTCGCGGCCTTGGTCGCCGCCTCGATCGCCCTCTCGAAGCGCGTCCGCGAGGCCCACCGGAGCGTCTTCGTGCGCCGGACCGGCCTGCTCAACCGGGTCGTCGACATCCTCCGCGGGCGGACGACCGTGAAGTCTCTCGACGCCGAGCTGGCGGCGCGTTGGCGCATCGAGTCCGAGTACCGCGGGCAGATCGACGCGCAGCTCGATCTGGTCTTGCGGCGCCTGTTGCTCTCGGCGGTGGCCAGCGGGACCACGCCCCTGCTCACGACGGCGGTGTTCGGCTGGGCGGCCCACCTCGCGGCGACGGGGGCGCTGTCCGTGGGCGAGGCGATCGCGTGCGGCCAGATCGCGGCGCTCGCCTTTCTCCCGGTGCGCCGGCTGGTCGCCCTCTGGAGCGAGCTGCAGGGCGTGGGAGTCGCCTTCGGTCGGATCGAGGACGTCATCACGAGCCCGCGTCGACCCGTGCTTCGGCAGGGCGCGGCGCCCGCCGCCGGCGAGCACGGTGGATCCTCGGGCGGTCGGCTCGAGGTCCGGGATCTCTGGTTTCAATACGGCTCCGACGCCTCCCCGTGGGCGCTCCGGGGCGTCGATCTGGAGGTGGCGGACGGCGAGACCGTGGCGCTGGTCGGCCGCAGCGGCTCCGGCAAGTCCACGCTGGCTCACCTCCTCGCCTTCCTCCACGCCCCGACGCGCGGCGAGATCCGCGTCGAGGATCGCTCGGTCGGAGATTGGGACGCGGCGGAGCTCCGGCGGCGGGTGGGCGTGGTGATGCAGGACACGCACCTCTTCCGCGGCACCGTGCTCGACAACATCACGTACGGTCAAGAGCACCCCGACGCGGCGCGGGCCGAGGCCGCGGCTTGCGCGGCCGACGCTGACGCCTTCATCCGTCGGTTGCCGGAGGGCTACGCGACGCCGCTGGGCGAGGGGGGCGAGGGGCTCTCGGGCGGTGAGCGACAGCGGCTCTGCATCGCGCGGTGCTTCTACCGCGAGCCGTCCATCGTGATCCTCGACGAGGCGACGAGCAGCCTGGATGCCGAGAGCGAGGCGGCAGTGGTCGAAGGCATGCGGCGCTTCTGTCGGGGGCGCACCGCGATCGTGATCGCGCACCGCCTCTCCACCGTGATACGCGCCGACCGCGTCGTGGTGCTGGACGAGGGTCGCGTCGTCGAGGAGGGGCCGCACGCCGAGCTCCTCGCGCGGGGAGGTCTCTACGCCCGGCTGTTCGCGGAGCAGCTGGAGAGCTGAGCGCGGCTATCGGTTGACACGTTCACCACTCCCATCGCACGCTCGCGAGCGCGCACGCGCGCGGGAGAGCAGTTTGCCCACGGACGCCGACCGATCCAGCGAGCCCCCTGGCGACGAGACGCCTGGCTGGGACGCGTCGACGGTGGCGCGCTTCTACGACGAGGAGCTCGAGACCTGGAAGGCGATCCTCGGCCCGACGCTCCACTACCACTTCGGCGTGGTCGATCCGGAGGCGGCGCCGGACGACGCCGAGGCGCACTTCGACCACGCGGTGCGGCGGGTGGCGGACTGGATCCCCCAGGGAGCGCGAGTGCTCGACGTGGGCTGCGGCTGGGGCGGCGCGGCGCGCGTCCTCCGGCGGGAGCGAGACGCCCGGCTCCACGGCGTCACGGTGTCGCCCGCCCAGGCGGAGCACTACCGCCGCTCGCTCCCCGAGGCGGGCTGCACGCTGGCGGACGTGGCCGAGCTGGAGCTCGACGAGCGCTTCGACGTCGCGATGATGCTCGAGTCCTTCTGCCACGTGGACCGACCCGAGCGCGCGCTTCGGATCCTGCGGCGGCTGGCCCCGCGGCTCGTGCTGCTCGACCACGTCTCGCCTGGAGACAGCTACGTGGACACGCGCTGGCGGATGCGATTCCCCTCGCACGAGGCGTTCCGCGCGCTCGTCCGCGACGCCGGCTATGCGATCGTCCACGACGAGCGCACGCAGGTCCCCTGGGTCCCCGCGGCGCGCCACTGGCTCGGCAACGTCGAGCGGCGGTTCCCGGACGGCGCGCCGGAGGGGCAGCTCGCGCGGCTCGCCGGGCTCTGCCGCGGCATCCTCGCGCACGGCGGCTCGCCGACCCACATCCACCTACTC
The DNA here is from genome assembly GCA_040218145.1 of Sandaracinaceae bacterium. Lineage (GTDB taxonomy): Bacteria > Myxococcota_A > Polyangia > Polyangiales > Sandaracinaceae > JAVJQK01. The sequence goes on from JAVJQK010000024.1 coordinate 88,319, forward strand.
GTGGCCGAGGTGGAGGCGTGAGCGCCTCGATCGCGGCCGCCGGAGGCGTCGGCGGCGCGCTGCGGCCCCGATGCGCGCCGCTCCCGTCGTGGCTGCGGGAGTCGCCCGCGCTCGCCGGCGCGCTCCGGCTGCTCGACCAGGTGCCGAGCGAGCTCGCGATGTGCCCGCAGGGGCTCGAGGTCGTGGTCGCCGAGGAGCCGCGCGTCGGCCTCACCGTCGGCTTCCCGCTCAACGCCTCGCCTCTGGAGTGCTACCCGCCGCTGTCCACGCTCGAAAGCTGGGTGGCGTCCATCAACACGACCGGGCCGGTGGCGAGGCGCGTGTCCGCGCTGCTCGAGCGCGCACGCGCGCACCAGGACGGCCGCGACGGGCGGCTGCGGAACGTCTACCTCGCGTTCGAGCCATCGGACGGCGCGCTCGCGCTCGCGGGCCCGGTGCTCGGCTTTCGGGAGGACGACGCGTGGCCGGCCGCGGAGCGGTGGCGCCTCTTGCTGGGTGATGATCACGACGCCTTCCAGCCGCAGCTCGAGGCGTGGTCCGCCGCCCACGCCGACCAGCCGCCGCCCGTGTACCTGGGCGCGGCGGTGCGGGGCGGGGCGCGCGTGCTCAAGAGCTACACCCGCGGCGCCATCGGCGATCAGATCCGGCGCCTCGCCGCCTTCGCGGGCGCCAACCCGCTGCCTCCGCGCCTGGTCGAGCACCTGCTCTCGGCCGACGGCCTGACCGCGATGCGGCCCGAGGACTGGCGCGACGGCGAGCTGCGGCGCATGGGCCTCGAGCTGAGCCTGCGCTTCGAGGGGGGCACGCGCTCCATCCGCCCCGGGGTGGAGGGCACCCCGCTGACGCGGTGGCTCGACGCGGAGCTGCTCGACCTGATGGACGCGGGGGGCCGCGACCTCCAGCTCGACGACGGCTCCGTGCAGACCTTCGGGATCAACCACCTGAAGGTCTCGGTGACCGCCGACGGCGGGGTCGAGTGGAAGATGTACTTGATCCACTTCGTCCTCCCCTCGTCGGAGGCCCGGGCCCGCCGCGCGGTCGACGCGCTCTTCGGCTGATGCGCGCCCGGCGAGAGACGCTGCCCAGCGGGCTCACCCTCGTCGCCGAGCCTCACCCGGGCTCCGAGGTGGTCGCCATCCAGGGCTGGGTGCACGCGGGCGCCGGCGCCGAGTCGGTGGGCGAGCTCGGTTGCGCGCACATGCTCGAGCACATGCTCTTCCGCGGGACGCGCCGCCTCGACGACGGAGAGGTGCAGCGCCGGGTCGCCGACGCGGGCGGCCGCGTGAACGCGTGGACGACCTTCGACGACACCGTGGTCGAGCTGCTGGTCCCGCGCGCGTCCGCGGGCGCGGCGCTCGGGTGGATGGCGGAGTTGCTCCGCGACGCGCGCTTCGACCCGGCCCTGCTCGAGGTCGAGAAGGACGTCGTCGCGCACGAGATCCGCGGCGCGGAGGCCAGCCCGGGATCCGTCGCGCGGGCGGCGCTGGTCGGGGCGCTCTTCCGCGGCTCGAGGCTGGCGGAGGGTGTCCGCGGCACGGTCGAGGCGGTCGAGGCGCTCGACGTGGGTGCGCTGGAGCGCTTCTATCGTCGCGCGTCGCGGCCCGACAACACGACGGTCGTGATGGTCGGCGGCCTCGATCTCGACGAAGCCCAAGAGGGCGCGGCGCGCGCCTTCGGCGGCTGGCGCCGCCCGACCCTCGCGCTCGACCTGCCCACGCCCCCCGCGCCGACGCCCGAGCCCGAGGTCGCGTGCCTCGCGGGGGTCGGGGAGGGCTTCTCGCTCGCGTGGTCGGTGCCGGGCGCGAGCGACGCGGACCACCTCCGCTGCGGTCTGCTCCGCGACGCGCTCGCCGACCGAGGGGCCTCTCCCCTCGCGGGGCTGCTCCAGGCCGGCGCGCTCGATCTCGGGGTGCGCTACGAGGCCTCCCGCCGCTTCGGGCTGCTGACGATCACGGTCGCGACCGCGCCCGGGCGCGCCGCGCCGTTGCTCGGCGCGGCGCTGATGCTGCTCGACGATCTGCGCGAGCGCGGCCCCGCAGCGGGCCTGACCCGTGCGCTGCGCGAGCGGGCCTGGGTTCGGGCGTGCCTCGAGGGAGAGGCCCACGCCGGCCGCGCGCGGGCGCTCGGTCGCGCCGCGCGCGCGAGCGAGGCGTCGAACGTCGATCCGGACGCGGCGCTCGAGCGGCTCGCCGCCACCTCGCGATCCGATCTGCGCGCGGTCGCCCGGCGATGCCTCAGGCGCCGACCCGCGATCCTGGTGCGCGGCGCGCGGCCCGAGCCGGCGACGCTCGCCGAGGTGGTCGCCCTCACCCGCCCCGCGCCCGCGTCGACGCGCGCGCGCCTCGCTCCGCAGCGCGACGTCACGACGCGCGCGGTCGGTGATGACCTCGTGGTCGTCGTCCCTCGCGCGGCGCCGCTCGTCGAGGTCCGCTTGGTCGCGCTCGCGGGCCGACGGCTCGGGCCCGACGCGCTCCCGGGCGTCGGGATCGTCGCCAGCCGCGCCCTGGCCGAGGCGACCGTGCGCGATCCCCTCCTCTCGCTCGAGGGCGACGAGAGCGGCGCACAGATGGGAGGCTTCGACGGCCCGGACGTGACCGGCCTCTGGGCGCGCGCAGCATCGGGGCGGGCGCCGCTCCTGCTGCGCCTCGCGCTCGAGCGCTGGCTGTGGAGCGAGCCCTCCGCCGAGCGGCTGGAGGCGAAGCGGGCGGAGGCGCGGCGCGCGCGACTCCGGGCCGGCGAGCTGGACCGAGCCGTCGACGCGCTCTTCGCGCGGCTGTTCTCCGATCACCCGTACGGCGCGCCGTCCTCGCCCGTCGCCGATCTCACGACCGACGCGGTGCGGGCGCACATCGCGCGGCTCCGGACCGCGCCGCGGCTCGTCGCGCTGGTCTTGGGCGACGTCGACGTGGAGCGCGTCGCCGACGCGACCGCACACGAGCTCACCCGGGCGCGCCGCGAACCTCGGCCGATCCCGATCCGCGGCATCGCGCCCCTCGCGCCCGGCCGGATCGCGGTTCGCGCGAGCGGAGAACGGTGCCCAATCGCGATCGGGGGGAGGGGGCCCGCGGCGGGCACGGACGACGCGCCGGTCCTCGACGTGCTGGTGGAGCTCCTGCTCGGGCACGCTGGCCTCCTGCACCGCGAGCTCCGCGAGGAGCGGGGGCTGATCTACTCGCTCGGGGGCCGCAGCGAGGCGTGGCTGGACGCGGGCGCGGTCTCCCTCTACTTCGAGGTCGCGCGGGCTCACGCCTCGCTCGCGATCGCGCGGACACGGGCCGCGATCGGGCGCCTCGCCGAGGGCGACGTGGACGAGGACTCCGTGCGGCGCGCGGCGGCGGCCCTGGAGGGCGCGCACCGCCTCCGCCTCCAGCGGCGCTCGGTTCTCGCGAACACGATGGCGCTGCACGCGTGCACGGGCGCGGGCTTCGACGCCCACACCCGCTACCCGTCCCGCCTCCGCGCGGTGACCGGCGCGCGCTGCGCCGAGGCGGCCCGACGCTGGCTGACGTCGCTCGTGGTGGTCTCGGACGCGGACCAGCCCACAGACCAGGAGGCGGCGCCGTGATGGTGATCGACGACTTCCACCCGGACCCGCACGCGGTCCGCGCGCGCTACCTCGCCCACGCCGACGCCTTCGAGCGGCCGGACGGCGCCCGCTACCCGGGCCGCCAGTTCGAGGGGATCCCCGAGCTCCGCGACGGCACGGTGAGCCGCCTCGAGGCGCTCCTCGATCGCCGCCTCGCGATCCGGAACCACGCGGTCCGCGTCGCGACCGCGGCCGACTACGCGCGCGATGATTTCAGCTACACGGTGCACCTGGACTTCACGCCCTACACCGCGATCGTCTACCTGGGCCTCGTCGACGAGGCGCGCCCCGACGCCGAGCATCCCGAGTACGGGACCTGCTTCTACGAGCACGTCGAGACCGGTGAGCGGCGCATCTGGACCCGTCGTGACCCGGACTACGAGGAGCAGCTGCGCGCCCGCGGCCTCGGCGCCGCGGAGTACGAGGCCTACAAGGAGCGCATCTCGCGCGACTTCTTCCGCCCCGAGCGATGGCGGGTCTACGAGCGGATCCCCTACAAGTTCAACCGCATGGTGCTCCAGGACGCGAGCCGCCTCTACCACAGCGGCCCCGACCGGAGCTTCGGCGTGGATCTGGCCACGGGTCGCATGACGGAGAACTTCTTCCTCCGCTTCGACCTTCGCGGGCTCTTCGAGCTCTGAGCGGGCTTCACGCGTCGAAGAGGCGGCGCAGTCTCGCCACCGCCGTCGCGTCGGCCGCGCCTGCGAGACGAAGGCGCGCGCGCTCCCACGCCTCGGGCTGGACCCACGTGACCCCCAGGCCGGGGGGACCGAGCCCGGGCGGCGACACCCACTGCACGAGGGCGTCGAGCGCGGGGACGTCCGGATCGTCGCCGAGCCGCACCCGCAGTCGGGATCCGACCGCCGCCTCGACGTCGGTCTCGAGGAAGGCACCCGCGTGGACGGTAGCCGAGGCGCGCACGCGATCCGCCGGGAGCGCGAGCGCGCGGGGCGGCTCGGCCGAGGCCGGGACCATCGGGTGCGACGGTCGCGTCGACGGCGGAGAAGCGTCCTTCGAGGGTCGAGGGATCTCTCTCAGCAGCGCGCGTCGATCTCCCTCGAGCGTCGGGAAGGGATCTCCGTGCGCGCCGAACGCGAAGACGTCCATGTAGGTCTGCACCCAGCGCTTCCACGCGCCCCGTGAACCCTCGCCGAGGTCGGACGTGGCCAAGCGCCCGTGGATCTCCGCGCCCCGCCGCGACGACGGGTCCGAGGCGTCCGCACCCTCACCTCGCAGCGCCGCCGCGAAGCGCGCGCGCGACGGGCCGCGCTCGGCCTCGGTCAGCGCGTCGAGCGCGGGGCGGTGCAGGCTCCTGACGCGGGCGGCGTCGCCGTCGTCCGGGAACCACGCGTTGACGGCCACGTTGAGCCCCGTGCTCGCGACCGCGTGCCACCACAGGGGCGGCAGGTACAGGGCGTCGCCCGGCGCGAGATCCACCACGCGGGCGTGCGCCAGCGCGCGCTCGAAACGGGGGTAGCGCGCGAGGTCGGGGTCGAAGGCGTCGATCACCAGCGAGGAGAGTGTCTCCTTGTCGCTCGGTGCGGGGTAGACGTCGGGGAGTCGCTCGGGAGGCAGGAGCAGGACGCGCTTGCGGCCGGCGAGCAGGACGAGCAGGTTCCGGTCCGGGTCGTTGTGGAGAGGGACCCGCTGCCCGCCCGTCCCGACCCAGAAACGCGGCGCGAAGCGCGGCGAGAAGCCCTCGAGGGCGTCGAGCGGTCCGAGCCCGGCCTCGAGCGATCGCAGCCGGGTCGCCCTCATGTAGAGCGAGCCCGCCTCGCCGTTCCAGCTCAGCTTGCGCGCCCAGTCGAAGAAGCGCTCGATGGGGACGTCGCCCGCGGAGCGGAGGAGCTCGGGCTCGAGCCCGTCCGAGAGCCCCACTCCGAAGACGCCGCGCGCCTCGGGGGGGCTGAACGCGAAGGTCACCCGCTCCCCTGCGGTCCGCGCCTCGAGCGCCGCGATGGTGGTCATCGGATCGCGCGCCTCGCGGAGCGCCCGGCGGAGCGGCCAGTGCTCGATCGCGCCCAGGAGCTTGACGGGCTCCGCGTCGCGGACGAAGCGCCCGAAGGCGCCGACGTCCGTTCCCTCCAGCGCGGGCACCTCCGCGGCCGGGTAGCGCGGGGCGGGCGGCTCGGGGGTCACGCCCCTCAATCGACGCCTCTCAACTCGAAGCCCGTCCCTCCGCCAGGCTGGCGAGCCCTTTGCTCAGGAGCCAGCGGACGAAGACGCGCCGCGAGTCGCCCGGCAGATCGCCCGGCAGATCGCGCACCCGGAAGGTCTCTCGCTCCGCGACGAACTGGCAGTAGGAGCGGGTGCGGGGCGGCACGCGGTGCTTCTGCGCGCCGACCGCGAGCCAGTGGTGCCCGAGGTGGGTGCCGAAGGTCACGACCCCCTTCGCCATGCGGATCTCGGTCTCGTCGTCGAGCTCCTCGATCCGGAGGAGCGCGCGGAGCGCCCCCGGGGCCACCGCCGAGGCCGAGCTCCGCCGGAGTCGCTCCAGAGCCCGCGGGAGCTGCGCGTCGGCGAGCTCCGCCACCCGCTCTCGGAGCCCCTCCGCGAGCTGCGCCTCGGCGCCCGGGAGCATCCACGAAGGGTCGACCGCGGCCCGCAGCGCGCGGCGATGAATGGCGGTGTCGCGGAGGCAGAGCTCGAGGATCTCGCCCCAGGTCAGCACGTCCACGCCGAAGGTGACGTGGAGCGACGCCTCGTCCTGACTCTCGGCCGCGTGCGGCACGCCCCGCGGCAGGTAGAGCACGTCGCCCTCCCGCAGCGTGATGGTCTCGGGCTCGCTTTCGTCCGGGATGTCGTTGAACACCTCGAGCTCGAGCGCTCCGTCGAGCCAGTGCTTCTTCGGGGCCGGGAACACCTGCGGGGGGTGGATTTGCCAGCGCTTGGCGCCGTGGGTTTGGATCACGAAGACGTCGTGGGTGTCGACGTGCACGTCGAAGCCCTGGGATCGAGGCGGGCTGAAGTAGACGTTGGCCGACGCCGCCACCCCGAAGGCCCGCTCGAGCACCTCGCACGCCTCGGCGATCTCGGTCACCGTCTCGTGCACCGAGTTGAGCACCAGGCTCATGCCCTCGTGGCAGCCCGCGATCACCTCGTTGAGCGACGTGACCGGCTTGCCGACGCGCCCGTCGCGGAGCAGGCGCAAGTAGGTCGGGGCGCCGTCTCGCTTCTGGTCCCAGGGTCGCCTTCGCCGGAGCTCCTCCTCGAGCGAGTCGAGCGGGAAAAGGTTCAGCCTCCGATGAGATTCGGCCGGGATGTGTACCCAGCTTCGGTCGAAGTGTTCACCGAAGAACGTTTCCTGGGAGAGCGGAGCGAGGAAAAAATCGAGCCCATTGTCGTCAGGATTCAACATCGGAAATTGAGGGAGGCCCACCGCCCCTGTTCGCGAAGTAGCAGGCCTCCGAAAGTCGCTCTCGATGACGGTTTACTGGCCGTCCCAGTCGGCTCCCGCCGTGGCGTTGTACATGTCGTCGCCGACGCCGCCCTTCGCGGCCTCCATCTCCTCGGCGGAGAGCTCGCGCGGGGAGAGGATCTCGCTGCGGAGGTACGAAGCGAACTCCTCCGCCGTCTTGTGCTGTGCCGCCTCGACGATGCCGCGAAGCTGGGCCTCGACCTGCTCGTCCGTCCCCGAGGCAATGCCCTCCTGGCGGGCGAGTTCCATGGTACGCGGCGAGATGACGTCGGCCCTCTTCGTTCGGACCGCCTCGTAAATCGCCTGAATCTCGTCGGTCATGTTGCTCATTTGTGTCACTCCTCCGGAATACGTGTTTGGTCGCTCTTTCGAGCCTCGCCGAACGTATCGGAAGTCCACCTGGAGCTGTGCTGCGAGCGCTAAACACTGTTCAGGGCGCCATGGCACGTCTAAGAGCCCGTTGAAGTACCGAGTCCGAAGGATCTCGGAGCGCGACGGCCTGATTCTCGGTTCGGGGCGACGAGGGAATGCTTCAGCATTTTCGAGGAGCCACGGGCCGAGAGGCGGGCCGTCCCGCCCGAGAGACGAGGAGCG
>JAVJQK010000025.1 GCA_040218145.1 Sandaracinaceae bacterium
CTCCGGCGCGAAGGGCGTCAGGAACAGCTTCCGGAACGCGCACCGCACCGTCAGCCCGTACGTCCCCGCCGCGTGGATCGACGGCGCGGTCACGGCCGAGCTCCTCTTGCGATGGCGGACACGCCGGCGGACTCCGCAAGCTCCGTTCCGGATCACCCAGCATGTGATCTCGCGGACTTGCAGCCGCCGATCGGCGGGGGTGGCGGGCCGAGGGGTGGCGGACGCCGGCCGAGAGGGGGCTCCAAGCACCCCCTGGCTTCCTGTCTGCACCAACCGCGACGTTCGAGCGGGCTGTCCTCGTGCGGCGATCGGCGGCCGGCAGGCTACGCCCCCACGTCGAGTCCTGACAGGAAGGCGCGAGCGGCGGCGTTTCCCGCGTCGGGGCGGGTCGACCAGTATCTCTGCATCTTCCCGCGGGCGACGGCGTCGTGAGCGAACGCCTCGACGATCGTCTGGTACTCCGGGATGAGGTGAGGTCGCATGTCGACTCCCAGCGCGAAGGCGCCCTTGAAGTCCTCGTCATGGAGTGTTGACACGGGAGCCTCCCAGCGGCGGTCGTCCATCTCGGGGAGGTAAGCGTGCATGACCCGGGCGACGTCGGTGGCGTCCATCTCCCTGAGGGCCGGCTTGTCGATGAAGGCGATCATCTTGAGCAGGACCAAGACCGCGAGCGGCGGCGTGGCCGCTGTCAACCTGAGCTCAGGAGCGCCGTCGCAGCTCACCTCGACCGGCTCAGCGCTGCTGATCGCGACCTCGAGACCCCGCACGTCGATCGTGAGGCCGCGAGCGAGTTGGAGCGAACGCTCGTGCCCAGGCGGCACGCCGGCGGGGATGATGTCGAGCCGCAGCCTGCGGGCATGGTGTCGCCAGCGATGTGGCATTCGCCGTTGCGCCTCCCATCCCGGCGGCTGCAGTCGAGCGCCGATCTCGCTCAAGTCGTGGACGCCTACGGCCACCGCGATGTCGACGTCGTCCGAACGCCTCGCCGGTGGGGCGCCACGGATCGCCAGCGCGGTGGCGCCGATCACGGCGAGGTCGATGTCCGGCCAGGCGGTCATCGCGCATTCGAGCGCCTCGAAGTTCGGTCGGTGCAGCGCGACGACGTCAGTCACAACCATCCTTCGGGGAGCCGCTCCTCGAGCTGCTTGGCCGTCTCCCGTGAGCGAGGGTCCGGGTCGCACATCAACTCGGACCACACGAGGAGCGGGTGCGGGACGGTGGTCGGCCACCCCTCCAGGCCATCATGCCGGGCGGCGCCCGCGAAGGGCAGCGCTCGGACTCGGACGGCAGAGACATCCGCGGGGACCAGCGGGAGCTCGGCCGACACATCCACGTCGGGGAGCACAGCGATGTCGACGGTTGGTGCCCCTGCGCCAGGGGCGTCGACGACATAGCCGGCCATCGCGTCGACGTGTCGCGTGGCCTCGGCCCCTCCCCACAGCCAGCGCGGCGAGCGCGTGCGCGCTGCCAGCTTCGTGAGCGCGGCGCGGGCGCGCTGGGGATCCGCCAGTCCGCTTCTCAGCCGGAAGCCGCCGCGGTCGAGCTTGGGTCGGAGTACGGCACGATAGCCCTCCAGCCAGAGCCGCCTGGCCTCGGTGCGCCCGCGAGGCGTCCATACGCGAGACCGACCTTCGCCGCTGACCAGGCCCCACTCTCTTACCCGAAGCCGCATGTCCCGCACCGCGCTTCGACTGACCTCGGCGAAGGCCGCGACGTCACGCAGCGGCGCGCCGAGCAGGCCGGGCTCCAGCAGCCACGCGCACAGCACGCAGTATGCGGGTCCGCGCATCTCCGGAAGCGCCCTCGTCTCTCGCCGCCCCTCGATGTGTGCGTAGTAGGTGTCGCCGAGCTGGAGGCGCAGATTCCCGGCCCGATCGATGACGTTCGCAGCGGTCGGGGATGAGCCGATCCGAGTCGCCAACAGGAGCTGGTTGCGGCGAGTGACGCCCCGCTTCCCGCGGACCAGTCGCAGAGAGAAGGTTTCGCCCCGCACCGTCTGGATGCGGACCTCCCCTGACTCCTCTTCGAAGGACACCGAGGAAACGAAGGGTAGCGCATCGACCGCCTCCTGCATTCGAGGGGACCAGAGCATGGGTGTCACTTAGCAGGTCATGTTAGGTGACAGCAAGTGACGGCTCGAGCACCACGGACATCATCTGGGGCACGGGCGGCGGCTGGCAGTACATCACCCGGCGGGCGGCCGCGCCGCCTCTCCCGCCGCCGCGTATCCGCTGCACGGCCCCCGTATTCCAGCGAAGCCGTGATCGGCTCCCCCCCGCGCTTTGCGCTTTCCGTCCCCCGCGCCGCTCTCCCGCCGCCGCGGGGGCGGCGGATCAGCGAGAGCTCGGCGGCGATCTCCGCCTCCCTCCCTCGCTTCAGCGTCCCTCACACCCGCGCTCCGCGCTTTCCGTCCCGGGTGCTCCCCCGCGCCGCCTCTCCCGCGCCGCCTCTCCCGCCGCCGCGGCGGCGGGGGATCAGCGAGTACTCGGAGGCGACCTCCGCCTCCCTCCCTCGATTCAGCAAGCTGCTCTGCCTCCGCTTCATCCCGGAAGGGCGCAACGCAGGCATCCTGGGACCCGTCGGCGTCGGCAAGACTTCCTCGCCACCGCCATCGCACACGCCGCCTGTCGGCACCGCTTTCAGGTCCTGATGACCCGCGCCGATGACATGCTCCGCAAGCTCGACCAGAGCCGCATGGACAACTCGCGGGACGCGCTGATGATCGAGCTCACCTCGGTCGACCTGCTCGTCATCGACGACTTCGCGATCGAGCCGATGACGCGGGAGGAGAGCCGCGACATCTACCAGCTCTTCGTCGAGCGCAACGGACGCGCCGCGACCATCATCGACATGGCGGCCACCTTTTCCGCGCTATCCGCCGGCTTCTAGCGTCACGCAGTCGCTGACCCGCGTCTCGCTACCGGTGCAGATACCGACATCACTCGGGTCGCAGCTGGTCGTCGTGCGGTCGTCGGCGAGCGTACACTCGACGAAGCCACAGATGCAGTAGAACGCGTTGGCGCAGCACACGGTGCCGGGCTCGGCCCTGCATGACGTCGCCGGCGTCGAGCCGGAGGTAGGCTCGAGCGCACAACCGCACACGTCCCCATCCCGGAAGCACCGCGGCCGAGCATCACAAGTGCAAATGTTGTCTCCCGGGTCGTCGCAACAGTAGTCCCCGCCGACCTGGGCCGCGTTGCACTCTGAGACGCTCGCCGTCCGCACCTCCTCCGACGTGCAGAAGCAGCCGTCCCGGGACGAGCTCACGCCACACGCCCAAGGATCGCTCGCACAGCCGGCGGCCAACGCCACGAAGAGCACCAGTGAGAGGCCCAACGAGACGCGCGAAAGAGAGATCGAGTACATGCCCATCCCGAATCACCTGCCCGAGCGGACACGTTACCCGAGGTGGACGCCACATGTCTACGGGGATAGGACGCATGAACGCGCTTCTCAACGTTGTCAGAGTACACGTTTTGCGAATTGCACTGGGAGTATGTGGAGTGCCAGTCACTTGTGCGATGGACAGGCTCCGCAGCGACGCGCTGATCGCCCGCAGCTCCTCGTCCGACACCCGCTCCGGCATGTCCTCGGACGTGCCGTCCGCCGCGAGCACGCAATCGCCGTCCGGCTCCTCGACGTCCAGCCCGTAGCACGCCGACACGAGGTACGAGCCGGCCGGAAACACCACGTCCCGGTCCCCCGCCCGCAGCTTCTCGAGCGCCTCGCGGTGCCGCCCCCGGAAGCCCCGCGTCTCCTTCGCGCAGTGCACCTCGAGCGCGGTGTCGTCGACCACGCGGAAGCTCGGGATCACACCCCGACGACGTTTCCGCGGAGACGCCCGCTCCGCCCAAGGGTGCTGCGCCGTCAGCCGCTCCGCCCCGAGCCGGGGTAGCGCCGCTCCTCGCGATACGCACGTTCGGCTCCGCGCCGCGCTTGCTCGAGATGTACCAACGCACGCTGCGTTCCCATCTCGCCCGCCAGCCGTGGCGTCGTCCCGAGCTTCAGGTCCTCGACGTCCGGGTTCGTGTCCGGCTCGAAGTGCAGGTCAGATCGACGGAACTCGACCGTGTGGCCCTTCAGCATCCACGGGTCCGTCGTGAAGCCCGGGTACTCCGACACCTCTCCACCAGCCCGTCCTTCACCGGCTGGATGTCCTCGTAGTGAAGATAGACGAGCTGCGCCGCCGCGTTCACCAGCCGCATCTCGTGCGTCCGCGTGAACACGTTCTCGGGCGCCTCGAATCCGCGCGCCTGCAGGTAGGCCTTGATGAACTTCGACGCCTCCCCAACGAACAGCCGCTTGAAGATGGGCAGGTTCCTGCGCGTCGCCGTCATTACGTTGTGCATGTGGTTCGGCACTAACGAGACGTGGTTCACCAGCACCCCCGTCTGTCGCCACCGGCGACGAAGCGCACCACCTCCACCGATATCACCGGTCTCCATGAGACCACCGGTGGCACTGCGGACGGATCTCGGCGCGCGCCACGCTCGCGAGACGGTCGCGAGGGCGCTGCTCGGCACGAGCGCCGA
>JAVJQK010000026.1 GCA_040218145.1 Sandaracinaceae bacterium
AGCGCCCATGGGGCCCCCCTCCCGACTACGGCGGTTCGCGCGCTCCGCGCGCTCTCACGCCGACCCCAGCGACGGGGCGCTGGGGCCCCTGCGGCTCGCGCTTTCGCTTCGCGAAAGCTGGCCGCCTGCTCGCGTCGCTGCGCTCGCTCGCTTCGCTTGCTCGCGTCGCTGCGCTCGCTCGCTTCGCTTGCTCGCGTCGCTGCGCTTGCTCCTCGCGTCGCTGCGCTTGCTCGCGTCGCTGCGCTTGCTCCTCGCGTCGCTGCGCTCGCTCGCTTCGCTGCTCGCGTCGCTGCGCTCGCTCGCGTCGCTTGCTCCTCGCGGGGCCGTCCCCCGTTGCGGTCCCCGGCCCGTTGCCGTTCCCGTTCCCGTTCCCGTTGCCGTTCCCGTTCCCGTTCCCGTTCCCGTTGCCGTTCCCGTTGCCGTTGCCGTTGCCGTTGCCGTTGCCGTTGCCGTTGCCGTTGCCGTTGCCGTTGCCGTTGCCGTTCCCGTTCCCGTTGCCGTTCCCGTTCCCGCTCGTCCCCGGCGCTGACGCCGTCGGGGCCGCGGGAGGGGGGCGCCGCGAACGCTTGGCCCGGGTCAGCGACGGGATCAGAGTCGGTCGTGTGGGTTCACCAGCGCCGCGTTCTGCTCGTGCGGGGCGCCGCGGCCGGGGGCAGGTAGGATTGCGTGTTGTGGGCGTTCGGGAGGTAGCGCTGACGGAGGGCTGAGGGGAGGGGCCGACGAGGTGAGGCTTGCACCGCGACGCGATGCGAGTTAGTCACGCGCAGTCCGTGGAGGACAGCGGTCGGTGAGCCACAGCTTAGAACCCAGTTCGGTCGATTCACCGTCCCCTTCTTCCTCGAACGAAGCGCTCGAGAGCGCAGCGGGGGCCGACAGGAGGACCGAGGGCGTGCACGACAAGCTGAGGGCACTGGTTCGACTCGCAGAGATCGACGCGACGGCGCGCGACGTGGAAGAGCAACTCCAGGGCATCCCCGAGGAGCTGGAAGAGCGGCAGTCCGCGGTCAAGGCGCTCGAGGCGCTCGTCCACGGGCAGCGCGCGCAGCTCGAGGAGGCCGAGCGGTTGCTCGCCCAACAGGACGAGGAGCTGCGCTCGCGCAACGACCTGCTCTCGAAGAGCAAGGCCAAGAGCGCGAAGGCCCGGAACATGCGCGAGGCGCAGGCCGCGGAGCGTGAGCTCGAGGCCATCCGCCGCGCGATCCGCGACGCCGAAGAAGAGAAGGGGCGCCTGCAGGGCGTCATCGAGCAGACCCGAAGCGTCCTCGACGAGCCCCAGAAGGAGCTCGAGGAGCAGCAGAAGGGGCTCGCCGAAGCCGAAGCGGGCAGCGAAGAGCGGCTCGCGGCGCTCAAGGCGGAGCTCGAAGAGAAGACCAAGGGGCGCGCCGAATACGTGCCAAAGGTCCCCAAGCCCGTCTACCGGCGCTACGAGCGCATCCGCCCGAAGATCCACCCCGCGGTGGTCGAGGCGCTGGACGGGGTCTGCCAGGGCTGCCGGATGCGGATCTCGCCCCAGCTCTACAACCAGATCATCAAGGGCGACGACTTCTACCAGTGCCAGGCGTGCCAGCGCTTCCTGTTCCACAAGGACGTGGTGCTGGACTGAGCGGTCCTGGGCCGCCTGTCCTCACGGGCGCACGAACGAAGAAGGGCGAGCCCACATGGAGCTCGCCCTTCTCTCGTCCGTCGAGGCCAGCGCGTGGCTCAGACGAACGTGAGCCACTCCTCGGGGGTCTCGACCCCGCGGACGACCTGGAAGTAGCGATCCTGCACGCGCTTGCTGATCGCGCCGCGCTCGCCCTTGCCGATCTGGCGGCCGTCGATCTCGCGCACGGGCGTGACCTCGGCCGCGGTGCCGCACATGAAGATCTCGTCGGCGATGTAGAGCTCGTCTCGCGCCATCAGGCGCTCGGTGACCTCGATGCCCATGTCGCGGATGATGCGGAGCATCGTGTCCCGGGTGATCCCGCCCAGGATCGAGCTGCCCATGGGAGGCGTGACGATCTTGCCGTCGCGCACCATGAAGATGTTCTCGCCGCTCGCCTCGCTGACGTAGCCCTGCGCGTCGAGGAGGATGGCCTCGTCGAAGCCCGTCTTCAGCGCCTCTCGCTTTGCGAGAATCGAGTTGACGTAGTGACCGACGATCTTGCCCTTGGCCATCTGCATGTTGATGCCGGGGCGGGTGAACGAGCTGACGCGCGCGCGGATGCCCTTCTGGAGGCCCTCGTCGCCGAGGTAGGCGCCCCACTTCCACACGACGATGGCGACGCGGGTCTCGTTGTTCATCGCGCCGAGGCCCATCGCGCCGGAGCCGACGTAGACGAGCGGGCGCAAGTAGCAGGACTTCAGCCCGTTCGCGCGCACCGTCTCGATGCAGGCGTCGACGAGCTCCTCCTGGCTGTACGGGATGTCGAGCGTGACGATGTGGGCCGACTCGAACAGCCGGCGGACATGCTCACGCAGGCGGAAGATGGCGCTTCGTCCGTCTTCCGTCTCGTAACAGCGGATGCCTTCGAACGCGCCGAGCCCGTAATGCAGCGTGTGCGTGAGCACGTGCACGTTCGCGTCGTCCCAAGGGATGAGCTTGCCGTCCATCCAGATCGATTCGACCTTGTCGACCATCGTCGCCTCCTACGCCGCGAACGGCGGCGATGGCGGTCATAGCACAACTCTGCCGGCTGCCCTCGACGCGCCGCGTCACGGCCGCCTCGCGGAATTCGAGCCTAATTCTGCGCGGCGGCCGCCTCGATCGAGCGAGCCCGCGTCATCGCGTCGCGCGCTTCGTCGTGCCGACCCGCGACCTCGAGCAATCGACCGCGCAGCCGATGCACGTCGGACATCTCCGGGGCGAGCGCGCACGCCTGGTCGGCGTCGCGCAGCGCCGCCTCGAGGACCGCGGGGTCGTCGGGCGACGCCCGGTGCCGCGCCCAGCCGAGGTAGGCGACGAACTGCCCCTCGTCACCGCAGAGCGCCACCGCCCGCTCGAACGCCCCGATGGCCCGCGCCGCGTCCCCTTTGTCGAGGGCGCGGTGGCCGCGGCGAAAGTGCCGCTCGGCCTCGAAGAGGCGCGCCACCCGGTCGTCGAGCTCCTCGGGCGAAGCGGTCGTCGCCGGGCGCGCGCCCGAGCCCTCGGCGTCGGGCGCCGCAGTGTCGGGCGGCGCAGGGTCGGGCTCGGCCGGTCGAGCGGAGGGCTCCCGCACGGGGAGCATGCCGGGATCGGTCGCCTCGGCGTCGAACGGAGACGGCGCGAGTCGGGTCGCGCCGGTGGTCTCCGCCGGCGGCGCGTCGTCTCCGAGCTCTCCGTCGTCCGTGGCGACGACGGCGGAGGGCACGCTCGGCAGGCCCATCGGAGCCGGTGGGGCCTCCGATGTGTCCCCGATCTCGTCGTCCGAGCGCACGTCGTCGGACGCGGCGCGCGACCGGGCGCGCAGGGGCTCGTCCGCGAACCGCACCGCCTCGAGGCACTCCATCGCGTGCATCAGCTGCGCGCTCCGAGCCTCGTCTCCCCCCGCCTCACTGGCGCTGTCGAGGAGCTCCCCCAACGTGTGTCGACCGTCGATGCGGCGGACGAGCTCGCGCAGGGGCGCGTCGAGCTGCATCTGGACGAAGCGCACCATCTCCCTCGCGCGTGGGATGACGAACCGGTCGCGGTCGGCGGCCAACAGCTCCAGCACGCGCTCGGGCGCGAGGCCGCGGCGGATGCCCTGCGTCACGATCTCGGCGAGGCCGAGCTCGAGATCGATCAGCTCCAGCGGTGGGCGTCGGTCCGCCGAGAAGCGGAAGGTCCCGCGCCTCCACGCGAAGAGATCGAAGAGCTTCACGCGGAGCTGCTCGGCGAGCCCCTCGCTGAGCTCGAGCGGCCCGATCGCGCCCATGGAGACGAGCACCTCGCCTTGCTTGCCTTCGCCGCGCCGGACCGCAGAGAGCGACGCGCGCAAGGCCTCGGGCCCGATGCGCCGGGTGCGTGTGAGCACCTGCCCGAGACACTCGGTCACGAGGTTGGAGCGGACGTGCACCGGCACCCCCGCGCGGAAGTAGACGACCTTGGTGGGCTCGGTGCCCTCGGTGGTCGCGCGCTCGTCGGGGGCGTGCACGCAGATCAGCGCGCCCGTCGCGCGCTTCTTGGCGAGGCGGTGGAGCACGCGCGCGAACGACATCTGCTCGAAGCGTCCGAGGAGGTCGCTGTGCGTCTCGCGCGCGGCCTCCGCGATCGCGCGGACCTCGCGGCCCTCGGCCACGCCGTCGAGCTCCCAGTCGGCCGGGCTCGGCTCGTCGAGCGTGGCGTTCTCGAGCTCCATCACCTGCGGCGTGTCGCCCTGGGCCGCGGCATCGAAGGCGAGATCCACCGCGAGCTGCGCGTCGAGCGTCTCCTCGTCCAGCGTCTCGTCCACGCGCTCCCGCGCGCGCTCGGCCTCGAGGAGCGCCTCCTCCACCTCCACGATGCGGGTCTCCGCGGTGTGCGGCTCGACGGCCGCGGCCGCGCGGACCTCGTCGGCGAGCCGGGCCTCGTCCACCGGGCCGACCAGGGTCGCGAAGGCGTCGACGTCCGCGCCCAGTCGGGCCAGAGACGCCTCCTCCGGCTCCCGCGCGGAGGTCAGGATCACGCGCGCGCGGCGGCCCCCGGGCATCCACCGGATCGCCTCCGCCGTGGACAGCCCGTCGCGCCCCTCGAGCGAGTAGTCGATGACGACGACGTCGGCGGGCTCCTGGATGAAGAGGTCCATCGCGCGCTCGCCGCTCGTCACGGCGTGGACGGAGACGCCCGCGCCCTCGAGCGTCCTCTGGACCCTCTCCCGGATCGCCGCGTCGGCGTGGACGAGCAGGACGCGGCTCACGACTCCCCCGACGCTTCCCAGGGCGCGGGGGCCTGGACCTCGCCGACCTCGCGCTCGAAGAGGCGGCGGGCGGCGCGGGCGTGGCGCCGATAGGTCTCGTCGAGCGCCTCGGTGGGCGACAGCCCGTCACGCGCTCGGACGCCGAGGCTCCGCGCGACGTGCGCCCCCGTCCGCCCGCGCGGCTCGAGCAGCGGGTCGCGGTGCTCGTCGAAGAGCTTCAGCGCGAGCTCCACCTTCCGGAAGAACGTCTGCGCCTCCGAGAGCGCGTCCGCGTCCACGTCGGCGATCGCGCCCGCGTCGCGGAGCCGTCGGATCGCGTCCGGCGTGCTCGGCGACCGGACGCGCGCATCGTCTCCGTGCCGCATCTGCAGCCATTGAACGCAGAGCTCGACGTCCACCAGGCCCCCGTAGCCGAGCTTCGGATGGTATCGCTCCGGGCTCTCGCTTCCCAGCTCGGTCTGGAGGCGCCCACGGACGCGCGCGAGCTCCTCTCCCGGCGTGGGCCCGCGGAGATAGGCGAGGGCGTCGAAGCGATCCTGCGCGGCGCGCGCGACCTCGGGATCGCCGGCGAGCGGGCGCGCGCGGACGAGGGCCTGACGCTCCCAGTCCGCGGCCCCCTTCTCGTGGTAGGCGTCGAAGCCCGCGAGCGAGACCACGAGCGTGCCCTTGCTGCCGCTCGGGCGCAGGCGCGTGTCGGTCTCGTAGCCGGGCCCCTCCGCGTCGCGCTGTCTGAGGAGCTGCATGGTCCGCTGCGCCATGCGCGCGAACAGCTCGCCGTGAGTGACCGAGCGGCCGCTCTCGGTGGGCTCGGTCTCGCCCTCCTCGCCGAAGAGGAAGACCAGGTCGAGGTCGCCCCCGAACCCGAGCTCGCGCCCGCCCAGCTTGCCCATCGCGCACACGAGCAGCCCGCCCCGGGCGGCGCGGCCCCAGCGCCTCTCCGCCCAGCGTCGCGCCGCCTCGAGCGACACGCGCACCTGCCCCTCGGCCAGCGCGCTCAGCCGCTCGGTCGCGCCCTCGAGGTCCAGCTCCCCCGCCACGTACGCGAGGCCCGTGCGCAGCGTCCCGGTCCGCTTGAGCCGGCGGAGCTCGCGCACGATCTCCTCCGGATCGGGATCGGGACCCAGCTCGGCGAGCAGCGCGTCGTGCGGCGCGACCAGCTCCTCGACCCGCGGCGCCCCGCTGACCAGGAGCAGGTCCACGTCCTCGGGGTGCCCGATGAGCGCGCTCGAGAGGGTGGGGCTCGCGCCGAACAGGCCGATGAGCCGACGGGTCAGGCGCGGCTCCTCGAGCAGCAACCGCTCGTAGGCCCACGGCCCGCCGAGGCGGTTGAAGAAGTCCGCGAGGAGCCGCAGGGCGGTGTCGGGATCGCCCACGTGCGCGACCTCCTCGAGCAGCCTGCGCCCGAGCTGCGGGAGGCGCTGCCAGGTGACCGGGCCGAGCGGACCCGCCGCGCGCCGACCGAGGCGGGCGAGGTGCGCCGCCGACTCGTACGGATCGCGGACGGGGAGGCGCTGCGCCAGGGCCTCGGCGATGGTCTCCACCTCCGCCCCGTCGGCCACGAGATCCCCGAGCGCGTCCCAGTCGCGGTCGGTCGGCGTCTCGCCGGGGAGGAGGGTGGAGAAGAGCCCGGCGATGCCCTCGCGCACGCGACCCAGGGCGGCCTCCAGGCTCTCGAGGTCCGCGTAGCCGAGGCTCTCCGCGAAGCGGGGCTCGTCGGGCACGCGGTGCGTCTGGTAGCCCGTCCACACGTGCACGCGGTGCTCGACGCGCCGGAGCAGCGCCCAGCCGTCGGCGAGCGTCTCCGCCTCGCGGTCGCTGACCAGGCCCGCGCCGCGCAGGCGCCAGAGCGCCTCGAGCGTGCCGGCCACCTGCAGCTCCGTGTGTCGCCCACCCCAGACGAGCTGCAGGGTCTGCACGAAGAACTCCGCCTCGCGGATCCCGCCCTTTCCGAGCTTCACGTCGCGCTCTTCGTCGACCCGGAGCTCCCGCCTCGAGCGCAGGAGCATCTCGTGCATCGCCTCGGCCAGGCTCGGGTCGACGGCGCGGCGGAAGATGAAGGGGCGCAGCGTCTCCAGGAGTTGCGCGCCGAAGCGGCGGTCGCCCGCGATGGCGCGGGCCCGGAGCAGCGCCGCGCGCTCCCACGTCCGGCCCCACGACTCGTAGTAGCGCTCCGCGCTCGCCAGCGAGTTGACGAGCGGCCCGCGCGTGCCCTCCGGGCGCAGGCGCAGGTCCACGCGGAAGCAGAAGCCGTCTTCGGTGACCTCGCCGATCATCTCGGTGCAGCGCTTGGCCACGCGCGCGTAGAGCTCGTTCACCGTCAGCTCGCCGCCCTCGACCTCCGCGTCGTCGGTCTCGTAGAAGAAGCAGAGGTCGACGTCGCTCCCCAGGTTGAGCTCGAGCCCGCCGAGCTTGCCCATCCCGAGCACCGTCAGCGGGACGACGACCTCTGCGCCCGCTCCGTCCCGGGTCAGGGCGCGACCGTGGCGCGCGGTCTCGGTGCGGGTGGCGTGGTCGAGCGCGGCGTCGATGACGACCGCGGCCAGCCAGGCCATCTCCGCGCTCGTCTGCTCCACGTCGGCCACCCGGCGGATCTCCCGCAGGGCGATGCGCACGATCGCGCGATGTCGGAAGCGGCGCAGGGCGCGGCGGACCTCGGCCGAGTCGCCGTCCCGTCCGCTCAGGGCCCGGGCGAGCGACGCGCCCAGGGTCTCGCGATCACTCCCGTGCTCGATGGGCCGGGCGAGCACGTCCGGGATGATGGAGGGATCGCTCCGAACCAGGCCCAGCAGGGAGGGGGCGTGGTCCGCGAGCCACGCGACCGCGTCCGCCTGCCCGGTGTTCGACGCGTCGCCGCCGCGTTCGGCGTAGACCGCGAGGGCGTCTTCGGCTTCGGGGCTCCGAGGCATGGCTGCCGACCAGCGTAGCCGGGGAGGCGTACCCAGCTCAGCGAAATTTCTCCGGAAACGCTGCGAGCGACCGCACGGGCGCCCGCGCCGTCCGGACGCTCCACGGAGTGTCCGCTCGCTCGGTTGACGGGTCCAGACCCGTAGAGTACAACCCCGCGGCCCCGAGGCCCGGCCCCCCTGGTCGGCGCCTCGCGCGTGGGAATGACGCGCCTCTCTCGGGGGTACAGCGAGCCGCGAAGACGGCCGCAGGCTCGGCGCGAACATCGCCGAAGGAAGCGTTTCCAAGTGCTCCTGACCATTCTCGAGTTTCTCTGGTGGCTCCAGCCCGCCGCCTCCTCCGGCGGAGGGGGTGGGGGTGGTGGCGGCGGCGGAGGCGGCGGCGCAGCCAGCGGCCTCGGCGCCAACGGCTGCGCGATGAACGCCGGCCTCTTCGCCCTGGTCATGGTCTTCTTCTACTTCTTCCTCATCCGTCCGGAGCAGAAGCGCCGGAAGGAGCACGAGGAGATGCTCTCGGCCATCGTGAAGGGCACCGAAGTGCGCACGACCGGGGGGCTGCTCGGGACCGTCGTCACCGTGGGCGACGATCACGTCATTCTGCAGATCGCCGACAAGACGCGGGTCAACGTTCTGCGCTCGAACATCCAGACTGTTGAGTCGCTGCGCCAGGCCGAGGCGGCCAAGGGCGGCGGCAAGTCCAAAGACGAGAAGGACGGGTCCAAAGAAGAGGCCCGGGACTGAATCATGGACAGGGGTTGGTACTTCCGATTCGGCCTCGTGCTGGTCGCGCTGGTCGGATCCTGGTTCGTGATGTGGCCGACGCTGCATCACAACGGATGGCTAGAGGCGCCGGACTGGGTGATCGACAACGTCGACCACCGCATCACGCCTGGCCTGGACATTCAGGGCGGCCTGCGCCTCATGTACACCGTCGACATGGACGCGGCGGTGGAGGACCGGCAGCGGGCGCGAGCCCAGCAGCTGCTCCGCCGACTGGGTGAGAAGCTCGACATCGTGGAAGAGGGGGAGGCTCCCAACGAGGAGCAGCTCGCTCAGATCCGCGCTCGGGTCCACGCGCAGATCGGCTCGGCCGACTCGCGGCTCATCCGCCTGACGTTCGAGGACTCCGCCGACGTCGCGCAGCTCGACCGGGACATGGTCAACAGCTTCGGCGACCTCCGCGAGGAGGGCCGCGAGGGCTCGAGCGTCAGCCTCCTCCTGCAAGAGGAGAGCATCGACGAGCTCCGCACCGTCGCGGTCGCGCAGGCGCAGGAGACCATCAAGAACCGGATCGCCGAGCTGGGCATCAGCGAGGCGAACGTCCGCGCACGTGACATCGACATCATCGTCGAGGTCCCGGGCGCCGACGACGTGCAGTTCGACCGGATCCGCGAGATCATCGGTCAGACCGCGCGCCTCGAGTTCAAGATCGTCGACGACGGCAACTCGTGGGTCACCGAGCTGGGCGGGCAGCTGCCGGAAGGCATCTCCATCAGCGCGGAGACCGTCAGCGCGGGCGAGTCTCGCCCCGCCGTGCAGAGCCCGTACCTCCTCGCGGAGGGGCCGGGCGCCTGCCCGGACGGCGTCGAGCCGGACGCTCCCGAGGGGCAGTGCACGGGGCGCACCCGCCTGCGCGCCTTCGTCGAGAGCGTCGACGCGAGCGTGCCGGAGGGACGCTCGCTCGCGCTCGGCCGCGCGAGCACCGACGAGGAGCTGCAGCCCGAAGAGGAGCCGGACGCCTGGCGCACCTACCTCCTCTACGAGCAGCCCCCGAACGGCTCCGACCCGGTGGGCGGTGAGCACCTCGACGACGCGAGCGTGGGCAACGACCCGCAGAGCGGTCAGCCGCTCGTGCTCTTCTCGATGAAGCCCGACGGCGCCCGGCTCATGCAGGACATGACCGGCAACAACATCAAGCGGCGCATGGCGGTCGTGCTCGACGACGAGGTCGCGAGCGCGCCCACCATCCAGAGCCGCATCGGCGCGAGCGGTCAGATCACGCTCGGCGGCTTCCGCGACTACAACAGCCTGCTGAACGAGGCGAACGACCTCGTCATCGTGCTGCGCGCCGGCGCGCTCCCCGCGCCCATCATCCCGCAGAACGAGCAGCTCATCGGCCCGACGCTCGGCCGCGACTCGGTCATCCGGGGCGCCGAGGGCGCCCTGATCGGCATCTGCCTCGTGCTGCTCTTCATGGGCATCTACTACCAGGTGGCCGGCGTGGTCGCCGACGTGATGGTGGTGCTGAACCTCGTGTTCCTGCTCTCCATCATGGCCTTCTTCAACAACGACTTGACCCTACCGGGCATCGCCGGGATAGCGCTGACGGTCGGCATGGCGGTAGACGCCAACGTGCTGATCACCGAACGCATGCGCGAGGAGCTCCGGATGGGCAAGAGCGCGCGTGCGGCCGTCGACCAGGGCTTCCGCCGCGCCTTCTGGAGCATCTTCGACAGTCAGCTGACCACGTTCATCGCGGGCGTCGTGCTCTTCCAGTACGGCAGCCCCGAGATCCAGGGCTTCGCGAAGACCCTCATGATCGGCATCGTCACCTCGCTCTTCACGGGCGTGTTCTGCTCGAAGGTGATGTTCGATTGGTTGGTGCGCGGCCTTCGTATTCAGCGACTGCGGGTCGGGTGAGACCATGGAGTTTTTCAAGCCAGGTCTATTGGTCGACTTCATGCGCCACCGGCGCGTGTACATGGCCATCAGCTTCACGCTGGTGACCGCGAGCATCGCGGCCATCTTCTACCCGGGGCCCAACTACGGCACCGACTTCCTCGGCGGCACCGAGATCCAGGTCGCCTTCGGCGGTGAGGTCTCGAGCACCGAGCTGCGCAGCGCGCTCGGCGAGCTGGGCTACGAGGGCGCCGACGTCGTGGCGGTCGTCGAACAGGAGAACGCGTACATCATCCGTACCCGTGAGTTCAGCGCGATCAGCGACGAGCAGAAGGAGCAGATCCGCACCAACGTCGAGACCGCCCTCGGCGGCGTCGAAGGCGTGGACGTCCAGCGGGTGCGCATCCCCGAGGGCGGCGACAAGGTCCGCATCGAGCTGACCGGCGACGTCGACGAGGCGATGCTGCGGACCGCGGTCGAGGAGGCCGGCGTCCAGGTGATCCGCGTGGCGCGCTTCGGCACCGCCTCGGCGCACACCTACGAGGCGCAGCTCGCCGGCGTGGCGACGGAGCTGCTCGAGGGGCTCCGCGATCGCCTGGGTGACCGCGGCCCCGGCACGCCCGACCGCATCGAGCGCGTCGGCCCCCGCGCCGGCGCCCAGCTCCGCGACGCGGCGATCAAGAGCCTGCTCTACGCGATCGCCTTCATCATGGTGTACGTGGCGTTCCGCTTCGACCTGCGCTTCGCGCCGGGCGGGGTCATCGCCATGGCCCACGACGCGATCATCACGGTGGGCATCTACGTGCTCCTCCAGAAGGAGTTCAACCTCACGATCATCGCCGCGCTGCTGACGATCGTCGGGTACTCCATCAACGACACGATCGTCGTCTACGACCGGATCCGGGAGAACCTCGGGCGCTACCGCGACAAGAGCCTCTACGACGTCATCAACATCAGCACGTCGCAGATGCTCTCGCGCACCATCATGACCTCGGGCACCACGCTGCTCTCGGTCAGCGCCTTCTTCATCTGGGGCACCTCGGTCATCCGCGACATCAGCTTCGCGCTCTTCATCGGCATCCTGATCGGCACCTACTCGTCGATCTACGTCGCCGCGCCGCTCACCGAGTGGATGGACCGCCGCTTCTTCAGCAAGGCGAAGGCCCGGGCCCGCCGCGCTCGCTCGAAGCAGCGCAAGAAGGCCTGAGCCCGCTCGCGCAGGATGAGAGACAGGACGAGAGAAGGGTGGTGAGGTCGAGAGGCCCGCCACCCTTTTCGCGATCTGCGTCAGTCGCCCCCACGGCACGCCGTCCCCACGGATCGATGCCGTTTTCCAGCGCCGACGCCGCCGTATCGAGGGAGAGCCCTACCCAGCCGGGGGGCCATGGTTCATGGTCGGCGGCCATGGAACCCGCCGTCTCGAGCCCGTCCCCCGACTCCTCCGCCGCGTCCGAGACCGAGACCGCCGTCGGCAGCAAGGCAGGGTATCGGCTGCGAAAGGGCGACCTCGCGGCGGCCAAGGAGCTGGGCGCGGCCTGCGACGTCGGCCCGGCCACCGCCCAGGTCATGTTGCACCGCGGCGTCACCGGCCCGGAGGACGGGCGCGACTACCTCATCCCGCGCCTCGCGGGGCTCACGCCGCCCGACGCCATGGCGGACCGCGACGCGGCGGCCGAGCGCCTGGCCCACGCCGTGCGCACCCGCGAGGTGGTCGCGATCTTCGGCGACTACGACGTCGACGGCACCACGAGCGCGGCCATCCTCGGCGGCATCCTCGGGGCGCTCGGGGCCGACTGCCGCTGCCTCGTCGCCAACCGCTTCGAGGGCGGCTACGGCTTCAGCGAGCCCGCGCTCGCCCGCGCGCTCGAGACCGGCGCGAGCCTGATCGTCACCTGCGACTGCGGCTCGAGCGACCACCCGCGCATCGCCGCGGCCCGCAAGCGCGGCGTCGACGTGATCGTGGTCGACCACCACCTGGTGCCGGACGAGCCGCTCCCCGCCAACGCCTTCCTCAACCCGCACCGGCCCGACTGTGGCTTCCCCTACAAGGGCCTCTGCAGCGCGGGGCTGGCCTTGAGCGTGGGCGCGGCGGTGCGCGCGGCGGTGAACAGCAAGCTCGACATCCGGCCCTGGCTGGATCTGGTCGCGCTGGGCACGGTGGCCGACGTGGCGCCGCTCGACGGCGACAACCGCCGCCTCACCAAGGCGGGGCTCGTCGCGCTCGCCTCGTCGCGCGCGCGGCCCGGTGTGCTCGCGCTGCGCGAGGCGGCCCGCATCCGGCATGGCTCGCCCATCGGCGGCGTCGACGTCGCCTTCCGCATGGCCCCGCGCCTCAACGCGGCCGGGCGGCTGGGCGACCCGGCGATCACCTTGAAGCTGCTCCAGGCGGCCACGCTCCAGGAGGCGCGCATCCTCGCCGCGCAGATCGAGCAGATCAATCAGGAGCGTCGGGCGCTGCAGGAGGCGATCACCGCCGAGGCCATCGCGCAGGTCCGCGAGGTCTACGGGGAGAAGGTCGACGGCGGCATCGTGCTCGCGGCCGAGGGCTGGCATCGCGGCGTGGTCGGCATCGTCGCGGCGCGCGTGGTCGAGCGCTTCGAGGCGCCCACGGTGGTCATCGGCCTCGAGGACGGCGTCGGCCACGGGAGCTGCCGGACCCCGGACGGCTTCTCCATCTACGACGCGGTCGCGGCCTGCCGCGGGCACCTGAGCAAGTTCGGCGGACACGCGGCGGCGGCGGGGCTCAGCCTCTCCGCCGCGCGCCTCGACGCGTTCCGCGCGCAGTTCGACGACGTCTGTCGCGCCACGCGCGCCGCGCTCCCGCCGCTCGACGCCCGCCCGTGGATCGACGTCGTGCTCGGCGACGGCTACCCGCTGCCGAGCGCGAGCGAGCTGGCCGCGCTCGAGCCGGTGGGGGAGGGCAACGCGGAGCCGCAGTTCCTCCTCGACGAGGCCGCCGTGGACGACATCCGCGTCGTCGGGCAGGGCCACCTCAAGCTCCAGCTCCGGGTCGGCGACACGGGCCTCAGCGCGTTCGGCTGGGAGATGGGCGACCTCGCGGGCGAGATCGGCGCCAAGGTCAGCCTGCACGGCAGCCTCCGCCCCGACACGTACCGCGGGGGCGGCGCGATCGAGCTGCGCATCGGCGGACTGGCCTGATGCTCGCCTGGGCCGACGCGTCGGGCCCATCGGACATCGGCCTCGAGTGGCCGTGGCTCGTGGGGGTGTGCGTCGCGGTCGGCGCGCTGCTGGGTGCGCTCGCGCTGATCGCCGTCTTTCGGCGCCGGCGGCGTCGGGTCGACTGAACGCTCGCGGGCCCCCGCGCATCCCAACGTTCGATGCTTGCTGCCTCGGCGCCCAGCGTCTAAGGTCGCCTCCAGCTTCGCCATCAGCGTCCCGAGGGAGGGGTGGGCTTGCGTTTTCATCACCTGAGCTTCGTTGCCATTGTCGCCACCGCGCTCGTCGTGGGTCAGGCCTTCGTGTCCACGCCCAAGGCGTCGGCGCAGTGCGATCCGACCAGCGAGCTGTGCAACCGGGTCGGCCCGGACGGCAAGGGCATCCTCGGCGGCGGCATCCTCGGAGCCGAGATCGGCTTCATCATCCCGGCGCTCATCGTCAACGCCGGGGCGCGTGAGCTCGACGAGGCCTGGGCGTGGATCCTCTTCCCGGCCATCGGCGCCGCGGGCGGCGCGGTCGCGGGCTACTTCGCGCTCGAGGACCCGGCCTACGACGCCATGGGCGTCGCGCAGTCCGGCTTCGCCGAGGCGTCGGTCATCGTGCTCGCCGTCTCGATGGCGCTGATCGTCCCGACCTTCGTCGGGGTGCTCGCGCTGACCAGCTACAACCCTGGCGCGGACACCGGCCAGGGCGCGACGGGTGACGAGGACGCTGGAGAAGTCGAGGAAATTGGCGGCGGCGAGGAAGAAGACGCCGCGCAGAGCGCCCTGCGTCGCACCCTCGCGGGCGGCGGCGGCGTGCTCCGCTTCGCCGACGGTGAGCTCCTGCTCGGGGTGCCGATGGTGCACTCGGTGGACAGCTTCACGCAGCAGGAGCGCGCGCAGCTGATGCTCGGCCAGGCCTCGGACGTGCGCATCCCGCTCGTCACTGGAACCTGGTAGACGGGCGCGCCTCCCTGCGAGGGCGCCGCTCAGCCGACCTCGGGCGCCTCTCAGCTGACTTCGGGCGCCTCGACCGGGGGCGCCACGAACACCGCCTCGCGGTAGTAGCGGAGCTCCTCGATCGACTCCCGGATGTCGTCGAGCGCGCGGTGGTGCCCCTTCTTCGAGGGGCGCCGCTCGAACGCCTCGGGGTGCCAGCGCTTGACCAGCTCCTTGACGGTGGAGACGTCGACGTTCCGGTAGTGCAGGTGCGCGGTCAGCTTCGGCATGTACTTCGATAAGAAGAGCCGATCCTGGTGCACCGAGTTGCCCGCGAGCGGCGCCGCGCCGGCCTCGACGTGCTCGGCCAAAAACGCGAGGGTCTGCGCCTCGGCGTCCTCTTCGCTCACCTTCGAGGCCTTCACCCGGTTGACCAGCCCCGAGCCGCCGTGGTGCTTCTTGTTCCAGTCGTCCATCGCCTCGAGGAGCGGGTCGGGCTGGTGGATGACGAGCTCGGGGCCCTCTCCGAGGATGTTCAGCTGGCCGTCGGTGACGAGGGTCGCGATCTCGAGGATGCGCTCCTTCTCGTGGTCGAGGCCGCTCATCTCGAGGTCGATCCAGACCAGCCGGTCGGTCTCTGCGCGCTTGCCCATGTTGCCCCGACTCTACCTCAATCGCGGCAGCGGAGGACGCCGAGGCCGGTCTGCCCCGCGAACGCGGTCCCGATCGCGCTGAGGCCCATGCCGCTCGTCGCCGTCGTCACGCGGCGCGGGGTGCCATCATGGGGCGTGATCTGCGTGCGCAGGAAGCTCGCCACGAAGGCGCGGAGATCGAGCGAGAGGAGGGTGGCGCGGGCCTCCCGCGCGTCGGCGCGGAGGAAGAGCACGTGCTCCTCGGTGCGGGCGAGCGTGACGTCGTCCTCGCGGCTCCCCGACGGCGCGGTCACGCCCGAGCCGACGGTCGTCGTCGAGACCTGCGCGATGAGGTGATCGAACGCGTCGCGGTACGCGACGTAGACCACTCCCTCTCCCGACGCGAGCGGGGAGGCGGCGAACGGCCCCGACATCTCCTGCGCCGCGACCTCGCCGCCGTCCGCTCCGTAGAACCGGACCACGCGATCCCCGTCCGCCACGGCCAGGTTCGCCCCGTCGGTGGCCAGGGTCGGCCGCGTGAAGCCGTCGCCGCGGTCGAGCGTGCGCGTGGACGCGTCGCTCGAGCGCAGCAAGAAGCGTTGCGATGTCGTGTCCCAGGCGACCCACTCGCTCCCGCCGAACAGGGTCACGGCCACGCGCTCCGCCCCCGCCTCGCCCACCTCGGTGGGCCGGCCCGTCGCGACGAGGGACTCGCCGACCAAGTCGAGCACGAGTCGCAGGGGAGGGCCGGCCGGGCCGCGCGCGAGGATCACCAGCACCTGGCGCCCGCTGCCGTGCGCCGCGACGTCGACCACGTCGCCCAGCTCCATCGCCGTGGCCACCACGCTGGGCTCGCGCAGCTCCCCGCTCGCGGCGACCACCTGCGCGACCAGGTCGCCCTCGGCGCTCAGCCCGACGAAGGCCCAGCCGCTGGGGAGCGCGACGAGGCGCGCGAGATCCAGCCTCGGCCCGTCGAACGCGCGCGCGCCGGGCGCGCCTTCGTCGACCACGCCATCGCAGTCGTCGTCGATCCCGTTGCAGGTCTCGGCCGCCCCCGGGAACGTCGACGCGTTGCGGTCGTCGCAGTCGTCTCCGCAGGGCGGCGGGGCGACGCGGTCGCCGTCGGTGTCGAAGGGTGGGCCCTCCTCCACGCAGCGGCCCGCGCGGCAGACGAGCAGCACGCACATGTCCTCGCTCGCGCAATCCCCGTCGACGAGGCAGGGGCCCGTTCGCACGGGCAGCGGGCGGCCCGCGTCGAGGGGCGCGCCCTCGGGCGCTCCGCCGCCGCAGCCCCGGAAGTCGGAGCCCAGGAGGAGGACGGCGCAAGCCGCCCAGAGCAGGCGCGTGTTTCGACGCACGGCGGGAGGATAGCACTCGGGCAATCGGGCGAGATGGCGTTACCTTGGCTTGGTGATTCTGGCTCGTGTCCGACGCACCCTCGACGACCGCGCGCTCGCGCCGCGTGGCGCCGCCGTGCTCGTCGCGTGCTCGGGAGGGCCGGACTCCGCGGCGCTGCTCCACGTGCTGCATCGCCTCGCCCCCGAGCGAGACCTGCGGCTGCACGTCGCGAGCGTGAACCACGGGCTGCGCGAAGACGCCGATCGCGACGTCGAGGCCGCGCGCGCGCTGGCCGAAGACCTCGCCGTGCCCTTCCGCGCGCTCTCGGTGCACGTCGCGAAGAGTGGCTCCCTGCAGGCCGCGGCCCGGGACGCGCGATACGCGGCGCTCCACGCCGAGGCGGAGCGCCTGGGCGCCTCGCTCGTGGCGGTCGGCCACACGATGGACGATCAGGCGGAGACCGTGCTCTCCCGCCTCCTCCGAGGTGCCGGCGTGATCGGCCTCGCGGGCATCGATCCGGCGCGCGAGGACGGCGTGATCCGCCCGCTCATCGATTGTCGTCGCGAGGACGTGCGGGCGCACGTCGCGCGCTTCTCGCTGCCGCACGTCGAGGACCCGAGCAACGCCGATCCCCGCTTCGAGCGGGTGCGCCTGCGAGCGCTGCTGCCGCAGCTGCGGGACGAGGACCCGCGCGTGGTCGAGCACCTCGCGCGGCTCGCCGACGAGGCGCGAGAGCTGTCCGCGCTCGTCTCCGACGCGGAGCCGGGGAATGCGCCGTCGACGGCCGCGCTCTCTGCCATGACGCCGATGGGGCGTCGCGCCGTCCTCGGCCGCTGGGTGACCCGGGTCGTCGGCGGGCCCGCCAAGCGCGCGCACCTCGACGCGCTCGAGCGCGTCTGCGCGGGAGGACCCGGCGAGGTGCTCCTCCCTCGGGGGTGGGTGGCGCGGCGCGAGGGCGATCGTCTGGTGGCCCGCTCGGAGCCCGACCGCGTCACGCGGAGCCGCCCGGTTTCTTCAGAAAGATCCGCATGATCGGGCCGTACGTCATGATGGGCGCGAGAGAGCGCGCTCCGGTCTCGGTGGCCGGCGCGTCGACCCGAAGAAGTTCGGGGTTTGCAACGGGGCCCAACGGCCTCAGATCGTTGATGTAGTGCAATGCGTGTGCTAGCTAGACATTCGGCCCCAGTCGGTCTGCAGAGGCATCTGCGAAGCCGGGTCGAGCGGCATCTGGTGCGCGCCCTCCCTTCGAGGTTTTCGTGAAGCAAAGCCACAAGACCCTCCTGCTCTGGGTCCTCCTCATCTTGATGTTCGTCGTCATCTATCAACTGGTGACGCAGGACGAATCGCCCAGGCAAGTCCCCTTCAGTGACTTCATCACCGACGTGCGCGGGGGTCACGTCGAGTCGATCACGGCCAAGCCGCGGGACGGCGCGACGGACTTCACCTTCGTCTACGTCGACGAGAACGAGCGTCGGGACGAGCGCGAGACCATCGGTCCGCCCCTGAGCCCCGAGCTGATGGAGGACTTCCGGGAGCACAGCGTCCGGACCGACATCCACCCGGCGGACGACAACAGCTGGACCGGGATCCTCGTGACCTGGGTCCCGATGATCTTCCTGCTGGTGATCTTCTTCTTCTTCATGCGGCAGCTCCAGGCGTCGGGCGGCAAGGCGATGAGCTTCGGCAAGTCGCGCGCCCGTCTGCTCAACGAGTCGCAGAACAAGGTGACCTTCGCGGACGTCGCGGGCGTCGACGAGGCGAAGGACGACTGCGAAGAGATCATCGCGTTCCTCAAGGACCCGAAGAAGTTCCAGCGCCTCGGCGGTCGCATCCCCAAGGGCGTGCTGCTGATGGGCCCGCCCGGCACGGGCAAGACGCTCCTCGCGCGCGCCATCGCGGGTGAGGCGGGCGTCCCGTTCTTCAGCATCTCGGGCTCGGACTTCGTCGAGATGTTCGTCGGCGTCGGCGCGAGCCGCGTCCGCGACCTCTTCGAGCAGGGCAAGAAGCACGCGCCCTGCATCATCTTCATCGACGAGATCGACGCCGTCGGTCGCCACCGCGGCAGCGGCATGGGCGGCGGGCACGACGAGCGAGAGCAGACCCTCAACCAGCTCCTCGTGGAGATGGACGGCTTCGAGGCCAGCGAGGGCGTGATCATCATCGCGGCGACCAACCGCCCCGACGTGCTCGACCCCGCCATCCTTCGCCCGGGTCGCTTCGACCGGCGCATCGTGGTGCCGCGGCCCGACCTGCGAGGCCGTGAGGGCATCCTCCACGTGCACACCAAGAAGGTCCCCCTCGCGGAGGACGTCGACCTCGAGATCCTCGCGCGCGGCACGCCGGGCTTCAGCGGCGCCGACCTCGAGAACCTGGTCAACGAGGCCGCGCTCCTCGCCGCCCGTCAGGACAAGGACTTCGTCGCCATGCTCGACTTCGAGATGGCGAAGGACAAGGTCATCATGGGCGCGGAGCGCCGCTCGGCCGTCATCACCGACGAGCAGAAGGCGGTCACCGCGTGGCACGAGGCGGGGCACGCCCTCGTCGGCTACCACTCGCCGCAGCACGACCCGCTGCACAAGGTCACCATCATCCCGCGCGGTCGAGCGCTGGGCGTGACGGTCAGCCTCCCCGAGGAGGACCGCCTGAACTACAGCCAGACCCTCGCCGAGAGCCAGATCGCCTCGATGATGGGCGGCCGGGTGGCGGAGGAGCTCAAGTTCGAGGAGCTCACCAGCGGCGCCTCGAGCGACATCCAGAAGGCCACGCAGCTCGCCCGGGCCATGGTCACCGAGTGGGGCATGAGCGAGAAGCTCGGCCCGCTGCACTACGGCGAGAGCGGCAACGACAGCTTCATGATGGGGCCGCAGCTCTCGCGTCCCAACTACAGCGCCGCGACGGCGCGCGAGATCGACGCCGAGGTGAAGCGCCTCGTCGAGGCGGGCTACGAGAAGGCGCGGGACATCCTCACGGAGCACCGCGGGAAGCTCGACGCCATCGCCGAGGCGCTGCTCGAGCGCGAGACGCTCGACGGAGCCG
Organism: Sandaracinaceae bacterium; assembly: GCA_040218145.1. GTDB lineage: Bacteria > Myxococcota_A > Polyangia > Polyangiales > Sandaracinaceae > JAVJQK01. The sequence continues at coordinate 19,458 of JAVJQK010000026.1, forward strand.
AGCTCGAGGCCATCCTCGACGGCCGCGACCTGCCGCCCGTGAAGAAGGTCGTGATCCCGAGCTACTCGGAGAAGCAGCGCCAGTCCAAGGAGCGCCGCAAGAGCTCCATCTTCCAGCCGCGTCCGCGGGAGGTCCCGTCGGGGGGGTGATGTGATGGGGGGGGAGCCCCGCAGGGACTCCAGCGAAGAGCAGAACGCGCCCGCGCACGAGGATCTCGTGCGCGGGCTCGCGCATGTGCGCCCTCGGTCTGAGGGCGACCCGTCCCTGGGCCACCCATCTCTGGGCTACGTGTCTCTTGGCCAACAGGGGCGCTGCGCCGTCTGGGGCGTGCTCAACGTCACCCCCGACTCCTTCAGCGACGGGGGCGACTTCCTCGACGTCGACGCGGCGCTCGCCCACGCGGCCCGCATGATCGAGGAGGGCGCCGACGTCATCGACGTGGGTGGGGAGAGCAGCCGCCCGCCCGGCAAGACCTACGGCGCGGGCGCGGCGCGCGTCTCGGTCGACGAGGAGCTGCGCCGCGTGGTCCCCGTCATCGAGCGGCTCCGCGTGGCGTTCCCCGACACGCCGGTGAGCGTGGACACGGTGAAGGCCGAGGTCGCCGCGGCCGCGCTCGACGCCGGGGCGGTCTGCGTCAACGACGTCAGCTGCGGCGCGAGCGAGGCGCTCGTCCGCGCGACGGCCGAGCGCGACGGGACGCTCGTCCTGATGCACACCCGCGACGGCGGCCGTGTCGACGCCGAGACCTGCGCCTACGGGGACGTGGTGTCCGACGTCCTGACGGAGCTGCGCGCGGCCGCGGAGCGCGCCATCGCGCTCGGCGTCGCCCCGTCTCGCGTGTGGATCGATCCCGGCGTGGGCTTCGCGAAGAACGCCGCTCAGAGCGTGACTTTGCTCGGCAATCTGGACGCGTTCGCGAAGAGCGGGTACCCGGTTCTCGTGGGAGCGTCGCGCAAGTCGTGGATCGCGCGCACCGTGGCCGCGGCCGGGGGGGGCGAGCCTGCGCCGGACGCGCGCCTCGGCGGGAGCCTCGCGGCGGTCACGGCGGCCGCCCTGGCCGGCTGCGCGGCGGTGCGTGTACACGACGTCTTCGCCTCCGCCCAGGCCGCGCGCGTCGCCGACGCGATGCGAGAGGCGGGCGCGCGATGAGCGAGATCGTCGACGCCCTCGGCGCCTTCTTCCTCGAGCGCGACGCGCTGCGGGTCGTCGTCGACCTGCTCGACATCCTGCTCGTGGCGTACCTGTTCTACCGCGTGCTCCTGCTCATTCGGGGCACCCGCGCGATGCAGATGGGCGTCGGGCTCGTGCTCGTCTTCCTCGTCTACACCCTCGCGCGGCGCGCGGGGCTGATCACGCTCTTCACCATCCTCGACGCGCTGCTGACCTACGTGGTCATCATCATCGTCATCCTCTTCCAGAACGACATCCGTCGCGCGCTCATGCGCGTGGGGAGTCGGCCGTTCTTCCGGGGGCGTCAGAGCGCGCGCGAGTCGCAGGTCATCGAAGAGGTGGTCAAGGCGGCGCAGGCCCTGGCGCAGAAGCGCATCGGCGCGCTGATCGTGTTCGAGCGCGAGGCCGGGCTCGACGAGTTCATCGAGCACGGCACCAAGCTCGACGCCGAGGTCTCCAAGGAGCTGCTCTACAGCATCTTCGTCCCGAGCTACGAGAACCCGATGCACGACGGCGCCGTCGTCATCCGTGACGGCCGCGTGTGGGAGGCGGGCGCGTTCCTGCCGCTCACCGAGTCGCGCAAGGTCGACCGCACGCTCGGGACGCGGCACCGCGCCGCGATCGGTCTGTCGGAGGAGAGCGACGCGGTCATCGTCGTCGTCAGCGAGGAGCGCGGCAGCGCGAGCCTCTGCTTCGGCGGCAACATCGTGCGCGACCTCGACACCAACATGCTGCGTCAGGCGCTCGTCGGCCTCTTCGAGAAGCGAACCGGCAAGCCCAAGCCGCCGCCCAAGGCGAAGGACCGCGCCCGCAAGGCCAAGGAGGACGTCTCGCGCGGCTCGACCGTGCCCGACGAGCCCAGCAAGAGCAGCCCGGGCGTCGAGCCGGCGGCCGCGTCCGAGGACGAGGCGCCCAAGCGGACCACCCTCGACGGGCCCGTGTCCGAGGCGGAAGAGAGCGCGCCGTGACCACGCCGGCCAAGAAGAGCTTCCTGATGCGCGCCCTGACCGAGCACATCGGTCTGAAGCTCGTCGCGCTCGTGGCGTCGGTGGGCCTCTTCGTGATCGTGCGCGGCACCGAAGACGCACAGATCAGCATCTCGGTCGACGTGGTGGCGCTCCTGCCCCCGCCGTCCACCGAGCGCATGCTCGTCAGCGAGATCCCGGACGAGATCCGCGTGACCTTGCGCGGCAGCCGCTCGGTGCTGAACGCGGTGCGCCGCGACGGGATGCAGCCCATCCAGATGGATCTGCGCGACGCGAACGCGCACTTCTACTACTTCGAGCAGGAGGAGCTGGAGCTGCCCGCGGGGGCGAGCATCGTGCAGATCGCGCCCGCCGCCGTCCCGCTCACCTGGGTGGACCGGGCCGAGCGGCGCGTGCGGGTCGACCCCGTGTTCGAGGGGGAGGTCGCGGAGGGCAACCTGCTGGTCGGCTCCGTCGTCGATCCCTCGAGCGTGCAGATCCGCGGGGCCGCGAGCGAGGTGCGCCGCATCGAGGTCGTGCGCACGCAGCCCGTCGACCTGACCGAGCTGGGGCCGGGCCGCCACCAGCGCCGCGTGCCGCTCACCGCGCTCCCGGACCACGTCACCTACGTCGACACCGTCTCGGTGGTCGTGACGGTGACGGTCGAGGAGGAGGAGGGCAGCCGCAACTTCGAGGACCTCGAGGTCAGCGTCATGGGGGGCGAGCCCGTGGCGTTGCGCCCGGCGCGGGTCGACGTCCGCCTCCGCGGCCCGCGCGCCCGGATCGACGATCTCCACCCGCGGCGCGTCGTGCCCTTCGTCGACGTCTCCGCGCTCGACCCGGACCGCGGCGCGCAGCCGCTCGCGGTGCAGATCCGCGGCCTCCCGGACGGCATCGTCGGCACGCCCGACCCGGCCGAGGTCCTCGCCGTCCCCGCGCGCTGAGCGGCTCCTCTTCAGCGCACCGCGTGCGCGATGTCGGCGCCGGCCTCCAGGGGAGGCGGCGAGCCCAGCGCGCTCCGTACGCAGCCCTCGGCCGAGCCCTCGTGAGGCGGCGCCAGCGACAGCACGACGGCGCCGTCCTCCGCCGCGCGAGCGCGGACGACGACGAGCTCCGCCTGTGCGCACGCCAGGATCACCTCGCGATGTGACTCGAGCCAGGCGCGCAGGGCGGCCTCACCTTCGCTCGCCGTGGGCGAGGTGGGCTCTGTCGCGGGAGCCGGCGTCCTGGAGACGCGGGTCTGGCCCCGCATGTGCTCGGCGCGTCGCACGAACTCCGCCAGCGCGCGCGCGTCCGCGGCGCAGGCCGTTGAAGTACCGAGCCCGAAGGATCTCGGAGCGCGACGGCCCGGTTCTCGGTTCGGGGCGACGAGGAAATGCTTCAGCATTTTCGAGGAGACACGGGCCGAGAGACGGGTCGTCCCGCCCGAGAGACGAGGAGCGAGGTTCTTCAACGGAC